>JAFOCZ010000019.1 GCA_017380955.1 Alistipes sp. | reverse complement strand
CGGTGGTCCTTGACACGCCTGTCATCAAATACATAACTACGAATCTGCGAGCCCCACTCTATACGTTTCTTCGTTGCTTCGAGTGCCTGCTGCGTCGCCATACGCTTGTCCAACTCACGCTGATAGAGTTTCGAGCGCAGGATACGCATAGCATTCTCGCGGTTGTTCAACTGCGAGCGTGTCTCCATATTCTCGATGAGGAACTCCACAGGCTCGCCCGTCTCGGCATCCTTGCCGTGGTAGCGCAGACGCACCGCAGTCTCCACCTTATTTACATTCTGACCTCCAGCACCACTCGCTCGGAATGTGTCCCACTCGATATCGGCTGGCGAGATGTTAATCTCGATGCTATCATCTACGGCCGGCGCTATGAACACCGATGCGAAGGTTGTCTGGCGCTTGTTGTTGGCGTTGAACGGCGATAGGCGCACCATACGGTGCACACCACTCTCGGAGCGCAGGTAGCCATAGGCATACTCACCCTCAAACTCCAGGGTGCAGGACTTAACACCCACCTCGTCGCCAGCCTGGTATGCCGCAACCTTGACGGTGTAGCCGTGAGCCTCGCCCCAGCGTGTGTACATACGCATCAGCATCTGCGCCCAGTCCAGCGCCTCGGTACCTCCAGCACCAGCGTTTATGTCCATTATGGCGCCGAGTTTATCCTCCTTGCCCGAGAGCATCTGCTGCAACTCCAACTTCTCGACAAGTTGCTGTGCCGCTGCATACTGCGCCTCTGCCTCCTCCTCCGAGATTACACCCTCGGCCACGAAGTCGGGGATTAGCGCAAGATCCTCCACCGCACGGCACATCGCAGCATAGTCGTCGAGGACAGCCTTTATGTCTGCCACCTTCTTCAACTGCTGACGCGCCTTATCGGGGTTATCCCAGAAGTTAGGCTCTTCGGTACGTTCCTGCTCATTGCGGAGGTCTATCTCTCGCTGCTCGATGTTGATAGCCTCGGCAAGTTTCGCGGCACGCGCCTCAAGGTCGTTAATCTGCTCCTGTGTTACCATTGCTCTTTTTAAGGTGAAAAGGGAAAGGTGAAAGGTGAAAAGTGTGGCGTCTCGGACGCTTGTTATTATCTAATGTCATCCCGAGCCTGTCGAGGGATCTCCTCATATACAACCCGCCTTCAACGAATATATAGCGAGGAGATCCTTGAGTTCCTCTTCGTTGCTACGGCTCGGCATAACAAGTAAACTTGTTCTGCCCTCACCTTAATCGCAACGCTCGACTTCACTTCGATTCGTTCAGGATGACATAGACTATAACCTAACACTTAGTGCACCTTGGTTTTTCACTTTTCAGTTTGTAGTTAGTAGTTTCCCAATTTGTTGTCAGAAGGGGTTAGATACAACGCTCGGCGAATTTCGAGGCGATGGGCTGTACATTGGCGTACTGCCCATTGCTGAGAATATTCGTTAGCGGCAGTAGATGACCCCTTATCACAACAAATTACTCTATCTCCCAGTCAAATCCGTCCTTACGATCCTTTACGCGGATGCCGATTGCGGTGAGGTTATCACGAATCTTGTCGGATGTAGCCCAGTCCTTGTTTGCCTTAGCCTCCATACGCATTGTAAGGAGCATATCTACAAGAGGAGATACCATATCCTTGCCACCTGCCTCGGCAGCCTTCTCGTTGCGAAGACCAAGGATGTCGAAGACATAGCGGTTGAAGGTCGCCTTCAAGGTCTCGAGATCCTCGGCGGTGAAGGTCTGCTGACCCTCAACAGCCTGGTTGATGATACGCACCCAGTCGAAGAGCGCAGAGATAACCATAGGCGAGTTGATATCGTCGGCCATAGCCTCGGCACAGCGACGCTCGAGTTCCTTAACATCGGATGTAGAGGTTGCTGCTGGCTTCAACTTTGCAAGTGCCTCAACACCCTTCATAAGACGGTCGAGACCCTTCTCCGCTGCCTGAAGAGCATCGTTCGAGAAGTCGAGAGTCGAGCGATAGTGCGCCTGAAGCACGAAGAAGCGGATGGTCATAGGTGTATACGCCTGCTCGAGGATTGGGTGGTTACCTGTGAAGAGTTGCTCGAGGGTGATGAAGTTACCCAACGACTTACCCATCTTCTGACCATTGATGGTAATCATATTGTTATGCACCCAGTAGCGTGCCGAGTCCTTACCCATAGCCGCTGTAGACTGTGCAATCTCGCACTCGTGGTGTGGGAACATAAGATCCATACCACCACCGTGGATATCAAACTGCTCGCCGAGGTACTTGGTGCTCATTGCGGTACACTCCATATGCCAGCCTGGGAAGCCATCGCTCCAAGGTGATGGCCAGCGCATAATATGCTCTGGTGCAGCCTTCTTCCAAAGGGCGAAGTCATAGGAGTGGTGCTTGTCGCTCTGACCATCCAACTCACGGGTGTTGGTGACGATATCGTCGAGGTTACGTCCCGAGAGACGACCATAGTGGTAGTCCTTGTTATACTTCTCAACATCGAAGTAGATAGAGCCGTTAGACTCATAGGCATAGCCAGCCTCGAGGATACGCTTTACCATCTCTATCTGCTCGATGATATGACCTGAGGCGTGTGGCTCGATAGATGGGGTCTTAACGCCCAACTCACGCATAGCGTCGTGGTAACGCTCGGTGTAGTAGTGCGCAATCTCCATAGGCTCGAGTTGCTCGAGGCGTGCCTTCTTAGCAATCTTATCCTCGCCATCGTCGGCATCCTGCTCGAGGTGACCAACATCGGTGATGTTACGCACATAGCGCACCTTGTAGCCCAACGACTGCAAGTAGCGGAACAAGAGGTCGAAGGTCACTGCAGGACGTGCGTGACCGAGGTGTGGATCGCCATAAACTGTAGGACCACAAACATACATTCCTACGTGCTCGGGGTTGATAGGCTCAAACGTCTCCTTGCGACGTGAGAGCGTATTGTACAACTGAATCTTCTCCATTGTTTTCTATATTTTTTGTTTATATCTTTCCGTAAATCGTTAGTATCTCATATGCAGCATCTCCCGACAGGAACTCCTCGGCATCGTAGAGGTATGGTGCTGGAGCATCCTTGCCACCTATGAATCGTGAGGCAGGGAGTGTGCTGTATATCTCATAGAGGTTGCAGATGTGACCCTCGACAAGTGCCATAGCAGGGTCGTTGACATCCTCAGGTGCGAGGCGCTTGATGGCAGCAAGGTAGTCCACCACAAGTTTGTCGAAGTTCAGAGGATTCTCAACAAGGGCAATCTCCACATCGCCATTTGCCACCCAGTCGAAACTTCCCGAGAGCATATGGCTGGTGTTGAGAGTCTCGATGATGTCGAGCATCTTGTTGTATAGTTCATCGCTTGCGGCATATGAGAAACTGTCGTATGTGGCATACTGCAAGTAGTAATTCACCCACTCGCCACGCTGCTTAACATACTCCGCAGCAAGCGTATCACCCTTGCGATAGCACTCCTCGGCACGCTCGAAGGCCTCGTCACTCGACAATAGGAGTTTGTTCACCTCGTCGATATCTAAGCCGCGGTGTATCGCCGTTGCCTGACGCTCCGCAGCAGCATCCGACAAGTCGTAGAAGTATGCGAAGTTATCGCCATTGTGTGTGATGGTAGCCTCTATGCCTAACATCGCGTCAAGCGCCGCAACAGCCTCCTCCAAGTCCATAGTTGCAACCTCGAGGAAGTAGTTGGCGATGGTGTAGTAACCACGGATATATGGCTGTGTGTTGCTATGAGAGTATCCCACCTTCTTCAACGGCAACACCGCCATACCTCTGTCGAGGAGCGCCTCGGCACGCAACACATCCTCCTCCGCACCACGACGCAGATACTCCGTAGCCACACGCGCGAAGTTCTCACGGCAACGTGCTGCAGAGATGTTATAGCGGAAGAAGTAGTCTACCAGCACATCCTCATCGGCGATATTGCCGAAGTGGAGAGGCTCCACGTTCTCATCATCACCCATAAAGAGCGGATATAACTTATCAGCATCGAGGATTCCCGCCTCGCTACCTGCACGGTACTTGGTGTAGATAGGCACAAAGGTGTAGCAGTAGCCATCGAAACGTGCGTAGTCCACAATGCCATAGTCCTTCATAAGGTGTGCCTGGGTGAAGGATATAGGGCGCTTCCAGTCGAAGTTTGCGAAGAGGTCGAGCATCAGGAGGTGGTCACGTGTAAGCACTGACTTACCAGCCAGCGACACCTTAACCTCATCTACCATACGCTCGGCATCCTTCTCCTCGACGATACCAGCCTCTATAGCCGCAGTTTTATCCACAGGGATTATGTAGTTCTGCGCTGCAAGGATATAGTCCGAGTCAACGCCATCGAGATAACTGTCTACCTTTGCCTTGAGGCGTCCCACAACCATATAATCCTCCTTACGCGCCTCACGAGCCAGTGTCTCGCCCTCTGCCAAGAGCACCATACGACCGTCGTTGATGACAAGCGTCATAGGCTCATCGGAGATGAACAGGCGTATAGCATCCTCGAGGAGTATGTCGTGCTCAGCAATAGCATCGTTATATGACCAATACTCCTCCATAGTCTGGTAGTCCTGCATAAACTCCTCGTTGTTGATGATAGCGTCGAAGAGGTTACGCGCCACAGCATATGGCACATATACATCGTAGAAGCCATCCGACGTGGTGTCACCGCTCTCGGCATATCGTGCCACCTCGGGCTCATACTTATCCATAACGGTCTGCGCCTCGTTGAGATACTTCGTAACATCGGCATATGTACCCATAAGGTGCTGCACTCTGCCTTGGATATCGTTGTACGAGATATCGTAGTAGTTCTCGCCCTCGATAAGACGGCGTGCCTGGCGTAGTTTGCGAGCCTTGTCGTTATCCAGCACGCTCACCACATCGGCAATAAGAGTCCAGTCGTTAACGAAACTATACTTCGCCGATGGGATGCTGAAAGGCACACCCTCGGCATCGTTTGCCGCGAGTTTCATCTCATCGACATACCACTCACCACCTAAATACGACGAGTTCATAACACGCACATCGGTGCGGATGCCCTCCACCTCCTGGCAATACCACAATGGGAAGGTGTCGTTATCGCCATAGTTGATGATGATGGCATTCTGAGGTGCGCTATTGAGGTAGTTACGACCAATATCGCGCGACATATAGCGTCCCGAGCGGTCGTGGTCATCCCAGTTTTCGGCAGCAAGCACCACAGGGACACTCGCCGTGAGGAGCAACGTCACCACAGCACCTACAACGCCACCACGCTGAGGGTTAAACCTCTTGGCGAGGTTCAGGAGCAACTCTCCCACCGACAAAACGCCGATACCCAGCCATATGCTGAAGGCGTAGAATGCTCCGGCATATACATAGTCACGCTCACGAGGCTCATCGGGAGCGGTGTTGAAGTATACGACCAACGCGATACCCATCATACCAAACAACAGCAGCACCACAAAGAAGTTACGCCAGTCGTTGTTCAACTGATAGATAAGACCTAACAAACCGAGCAACAACGGCAGGA
This sequence comes from Alistipes sp., assembly GCA_017380955.1. GTDB lineage: Bacteria > Bacteroidota > Bacteroidia > Bacteroidales > Rikenellaceae > Alistipes. Next base: position 3,178 of record JAFOCZ010000019.1, on the reverse strand, counting down.
AGAAGTAGGTGTTGTGCGCAGGGTTATCCTCCATCTCCGAGGGCAGTGCGGTGCGCGCACCAGCATAAAACTCATCGATAAAGTCGATACCCGACAACCAGCCGCCGTGCATATAGATGCGATTCTCAACATCGGCCTTCAACTGCTCGTCATCCTGACGACCTACGAAGTTCCACATAAAGTAGCGCCAGAACATATCACCCATCTGGTAGCCGAGGAAGTAGCTCAAGTTCTCAGCCGCCGTAGGCTCATACCACACACCGCCATTGCCATCATCCACACGCACCGTGGCGTGACCATCGACCTTTGCCACCCAGTTGGCATCGTAACTATCGCGGCGTGAGTAGTGCCACATACGTGGGAAGAGGCGCATAGCCTCATCGGGATAGGTGTAGCCATCGAAGATAACACGCTCCTCGTAGAGTCCTGTCTCGGGGTTGAGCCACATAACATCCTTTGAGGCGTAGTCACCCGTAGGGAGATACTCATCATCGGACATAAGGTCGGGGTTTTGCTCCACCACAGAGTTTGGAAGTGCCGAGTAGTAAGGGCCGCGCAACAATGGGCGATTACCATACTGGTCACGATTCAAGAGACTCAGGAGCATATGGGGATTCGACGGATTGTTGGAGTTCATAGGCGGATTTGCCGCAGCACGGATAGATACCGAGGCGTAGGAACTGAAGCCTATCAATATCACCAACACCGCCATAACAACACCGTTAAGCACCTTATAACCTCTGCGGTGTGTGAACATCACAGCATAGCCCAACAGCGCAAAGACCGCCACGGCAAAGATTATCATACCGCTGTTGACAGGCATACCGAGCGAGTTTACGGCAAAGGTGTCGACCGCAGCACCGAGCGCCACGGTATATGGGATGATGATGCCGTTTATTGCGCCGAGGATAACGAGCGACACCACAAGCGCCAAGGCAATCTTTGCCACATAGTCCCACGCAGTGCGATACTCATAACGGCGGAAAAACCATATCATAACCAACGCAGGGATGGTGAGCAGGTTAAGGATATGCACACCTATCGACAAGCCCATAAGGTAGGCGATGAAGATTATCCAGCGCATAGATGTGGCGCGGTGGGCATTCTCCTCCCACTTGAGCATCAGCCACACTACCAACGCCGTGAACATCGACGACATAGCATATACCTCACCCTCAACGGCCGAAAACCAGAATGTGTCGGTGTAGGCATACGACAACGCACCCACAGCACCAGCACCCAGGATGAGAATCATACGCTCCACAGATATCACACCCAGCGCCTCGCCACGCGATGTTATGCGGCGCGCAAGGTGTGTGATGGTCCAGAAGAGGAAGAGGATGCAGAATCCCGATGCTATGGCATTCATAGCGTTAATCATCATCGGCACACTCTCCACCGTTGGAGCAAACATAGAGGCTATGCGGGCCAGCATCATAAAGAGCGGCGCTCCGGGAGGGTGACCCACCTCGAGTTTGTATGACGTTGCTATAAACTCGCTACAGTCCCACAAACTTGCTGTGGGCTCTATAGTGAGCACATAGGATGCAGTGGCTATGAAGAAGACCATCCATCCTACGATATTGTTCCAAAATTTGAATTTATTCATTTCGTTCATCATTGTCGATTACACTTTAAAACTCGCAAATATAATAATATTTGCACGATAAACGAAGGCTTTTTGCAAATATTTTAATCGTATCGTCTTTTCACTTAGCAGCCACCCTCTCCAACCCCTCCGACACACGCCTCCACAACCACTACCGATTTACACCAAATTATCACCCTTTTCGGAAATAGCAATAATCATCTATTTTACCACACACCGCAACCACTATTCAAACACATTTCACGTTTTTTATACCTATTTTTATAATAATTATATTCACGCACCTCAATAGTTCGCAGTAACAGTGGTTATTTTTAACACAAAATGTATTGCTATTTGCGAAATATTACCTATATTTGTTTTTGTAATCATAACAAAAAACTCATTACTGCCGAGGGGCTAAAAACCCACGAGCAAGCATAACTCTCTGAGGGGGGGGGTAGTTAGCCTCTCTCGCCTCGATTTCTTTTTAGGGGATATCAACTCTTGGTATCGGGGCACGAGCATTGGTCTTGCGACGAGAAACGAACAGAAAATAGCCGCCACAACGTAGCGAACACCTTATAGGTGTCCCGAATTTTTCGGCACGGTGGTATATATTTTCTTGACGACACTAACTCGGAAACTCCTTTGCGCTAAATGCGCAAAACGGAACAACTGAGTTTTTGGGCGACGAGCACTTTTGTTGATGGGCAATTTACAAAACAACTATAAACTTATTTTATCAACTAAACACTTTTAATTTTTATCCTATGAAAGCAAGATTTTTCGCTTTGGCGGCATTGGTGCTTGGTTTAGCATCTTGCCAGAAGGATTTCAACGACACCACTGCAAACCTTGGTGGTGAGGTTGACTTCCAGCTTTCTGTCGGCACTACCGAACTCACACGTGCTGGTGAGAATGGCGTAGCAGACGAGCAGAATGCAAAGAATAGTGCCTATGGCGCTATCGACTATTTCCAGGGTACTGACTGGAACAGCGTTGACCTTCGTTACTCTTTGGAGGTTTACGATGCTAAGGGCTTGACAGATGCTCCTGTTAAGGACCGTCAGGTTATCATCGTTGACAAGTACGAGGCTGTATCATTCGACCTTCGTCTTGTACCTAACCGTACTTACCAGTTCGTAGTTTTCGCTGACTTCGTACCAGAGGGTGAGGCTGAGAAGGAGGTAAAACCAGCAATTGAGGCTCAGCGTAACCTCGGTTTGCACCACGTTATTGGGAACGACCTTCGTGACATCAAGATTAAGGAGGACGCTATCAACGATGAGTCTACCGATGCTTACTTCATATCTAAGGATCTCAAGATTACTAACTCTATTCCACAGAGCCTTGTTTTGCAGCGTCCTTATGGTAAGGTGCGTGTTATCGCTACCGACCTTGCAGATCTTAACCTCAATGTTAATCCAAAGTTTGTTCAGGTAGTTTACACTGCAGCACACCCAGCAGCATTCAACGCTGTAACTGGTGCTATCTCTACAGAGTACAAAACTGCGCAGTACAAGTATGAGTACGCTGAGATCTCAAAGGATGTTGAGAAGGGCGGTCTTCAGAATCACCTCTACACTG
>JAFOCZ010000180.1 GCA_017380955.1 Alistipes sp. | reverse complement strand
GAGCACCCCGAGGTGACGCTGATAATTATGGATGACGGCTTCCAGCACCGCAAGGTGAATGCCAAGGTCAACCTCATACTTTTGGACTCTACACGCCCTTACGACACCGATCATATGTTGCCATTTGGTCGTCTGCGTGACCTCCCTTCACGACTCAAGAAGGGGCATATCTTCCTCGTTACCAAGTGTTCTGCTTCAATGTCGCCTATCGACCGCCGTTTGTGGAAGAAGAAACTCAGTTTCTTCTCGTATCACAAGGTCTACTTCTCGCGTTACAGCAGTTCTATGGTAGAGCCTATATACTACTTCGAGGAGCGCGAAGAGGTGGAGTATGGTCGTCAGGCTATCGTCGTTACGGGCATTGGCAACCCACGACCATTTGTCAAGGATGTCGAGACACGCTTCTGCGTTGTGGAGAAGATGATTCTTCCCGACCATCATAGTTTCACCGTGGCGGATATGCGTCGCATCGCTGCACTCCTCGAGAAGCACCCTCGTGCCATAGTGCTTATGACCGAGAAGGATGCTGTGAGGTTGCGCCGTGCCAAGTTACCCGAGGCACTTATGAGGGTGATGTACTACCAGCCTATATCTATGCGCTTTGTGGATGGTCCTGACCACGATTTTGTCAACTCGCTTATAGATGAGATAGAGTCTAAGAATAACTATAATCGCACAACGAGGGATAGGGCCGACGAGGCGGAGACTACGGATGTGGTAGATAATTCAGATACGGATAATAATATATAAAGGTATGATAAATAAGGTAATATTAGTGGGAAATGTGGGAGTGGATCCCGAGGTGCGTACGTTGGAGACTGGTGTGAAGGTGGCACGTGTGCGTCTTGCAACAACGGAGCGAATCTTCAACCGCCAGACTAACGAGACTACCGACCACACCGAGTGGCACTCTATAACCTTGTGGCGCGGTTTGGCAGAGGTGGCAGATAAGTATGTGCGTAAGGGTACGCAGTTGTATGTGGAGGGCAGACTCCGCGGTCGTGAGTGGGAGAAGGATGGTGTGAAGCACTTCGGAGTGGAGATTGTTGCCGACGAGGTTAAACTCCTCGGTCGTCGCCAGGAGGGTGCTTCTCAGGGCGGTTACCAGCAGCCACAGCAGGGCGGTTACCAGCAGCCACAGCAGGGTGGTTACCAGCAGTCTCAGCAGAACAGTTTCCAGCAGCCACAGTATCAGCAACCTGCTGCACCACAGGCTCCTGTGATTCCTAACGACGACCCAGATGATATGCCATTCTAAGGGTTGCTAACTACGCAAACTAAGAGTATTATCCCACTTGGAGGGTAGCAACTACCGCCGAGTGGGATTGTTGTTTTTATGAATATGCTATAAATATGCAGAAAAATGAGCCAATATGATGTGTAAATTTGCAACCTCCGAGAAATATTGCTACATTTGTGGGCTAAACCCTAACGATTATGTTACAGTGCTTTGCGTAGTTTAACGGCGTGGGGCAGAGGGTGAAAAAGGCGAAAACAACTATTAATCAATAACACTATGAAAAGATTTTTTATGAACATCAAGAGCGCTATGCTTTCTTTGGCTGTTGCGTCTCTTATGGCCTCTTCGGTAGTGTCGTGTCAGTACGATGACTCGGCGTTGTGGGAAGAGGTGGAGAACATCAAGCAGGAGTTGGCAGATTTGCGCCTCCAACTTGAGACCGAACTCAACGCTATCAAGGACTTGGTAAATGGCCAGGTTACGGTAAAGGAGATTAAGCAGCAGAACGACGGTAGCAAGGTTATCGTCTTGTCTGATGGCTCAAAGATTACGGTATATCCTAAGGGTGCTGGTGTGCCTGAGAATATCGTTACGGTAACCTCTGAGGGTGGCGTTATGTATTGGGCTATGTACGACGGCATTGGCAACGTACAGCCTATCTTGGTAAATGGCCAGAAGGTGCCTGTAGCGGATGTAGCACCACAGACCCAGGTTGTGGATAACGCTATCGAGGTATCGTTCGACGGTGGTAACACTTGGATTAAGACCGGTTACAACCAGTCGGTTGCCGACAGCATCATCACCGACATCGAGGTTGTATACTCTGACTGGCAGACCGATGGCGATGGTAACCCTGTGGCGTTGTACTGCAAGATTACTATGGCCGATGGCTCTATCGTGAAGGTAGGTATGCAGAACGGCAAACTTGTATTGCCTTACGATATGATGTTTGTGCCTTATGGCTCTGAGATGCCTTTCACACTCAACATCGACGATGTTGCTGACTTCATCAACACCAACCCTCGCGGCTGGGAGTGCGACATCGAGCACAACGCTAAGAAGGGTATGATGACCCTTAACTTCTACGCTCCTACATACGAGGAGGTGCAGTCTGGCGAGGCTGTTGCGGAGGGTGTTGCTAAGTTGATGGTTGTCTTCAACAATGGCTCATCGGCTATCGCATCTATCAAACTCTCTACAACACCTGCAAAGGTTAACTTCACATTCGACGGCGTATACGTAGAGGCTGGTTACGGTACTAACTACCTCCTTTGCGGTATCATCGGCGTAAATAGTTACAACGAGCAGACTATCACCAATAACTGTAACAAGGTACTCGCTGACAACAGCACACTCTCGGGTGTATACCAGGTTACGTTTATGGAGGAGCAGTCTACATTTATCCCATATAGCGAACTTCGCTCTGCACCCCTCAAGGCTGGTGACTCATACACATTCTGGTATGTAGCACCACGCACCGACGAGGAGGGTGGCCTCTATGTTGAGACTCGCGAGATTGTAACCGAGGTTTACAAGCACAGTTCTGCGGACTTCAATACCACCGCTACATCATTCTTCGACGTAGATGTTAAGTTCGATGTTAAGGGCTCTGAGGGTTATATGCTCGGCTATACCACCGCTGCGGAGTTCGATGCTGCAGCCTTGGCAACATACTACACCGACAACTACGACTACTTGAACGCTACTCGCGAGGATGTAACCTACACAGGCTCGTTCCTCGAACTTATGGAGTCATCGCAGAAACTCGACAATGGCACTGAGTATGTTGTTTACTACATCGCAAAGAATAAGAACCACGTCATCCTCGAGGATAACATCCTCTATTGGTCATTCACAACCGCAGACTTCGTTGAGGGTGGTAATATTGAGGTTGCGATTGTTGGTGAGCCAGTTGTTGAGTACAAGGATATCTACCTCGACCTCAACTCTAACGGCGAGCACATTATGCTCATCTACAACGCTATGCCTTCGTATATGGCTACTGCATATCCTGACGATTCATATGTTGTGAATATGCTCCTCAACGATGGTGTTCGCACCATCACCGATGGCGCAGTATCGGCACACTACAAGGGCACAGAGCCTGGTGAGGATGTGACACTCTTCGCCGTAGCAATCGACAAGGATGGTAAGATTGGTAAGCCTCTCAAGATGGAGTTCAAGACTAAGGACTTCGAGTACAACAACCTCGATGTAACACTTACCCTTGTAGACTACAAGATCGACAACACCCTTATCAACGTTGCTTGCGAGGGTGCATCATACTTCAAGTATATCTACTGCTCGCTCAGCGACAACAAGTGGAAGGATGTTTATGGCGGCTCGGCTAAGAAGGCTGGTGAGTATATGATTATGAACCCTAATGCTACGGATATCCACAACACCAACACCCAAGAGGATGCTCTCAACGTGGATGGCAACATCTTCCTCAACGGTCTTAGCACCGACACCGAGTATGTCCTCGT
>JAFOCZ010000179.1 GCA_017380955.1 Alistipes sp. | reverse complement strand
TTGTAAATCTCGGTGTAGATGGTGTCGTAGTAGCGCCAAGAGGTTACAGGAGCAACAGCGATGGCCATCTTGAAGATGCCGTCACCCTTGAGGGCGCAGTTGAGGGCCATAAAGCCACCGAAAGACCATCCGTAGATGCCGATGCGGCTGTCGTCGATGAACTTCTGCTTTGCGAGGTGGCGTGCGAAAGAGAGTTGATCCTCAACCTCGCAGTGACCGAGGTTGGCATATGTAACCTTCTTGAAGTCCTCGCCACGGTAGCCTGTACCACGAGCGTCGCAGCAAGCCACGATATAGCCGTTGCGTGCGAGGGTCTCCTCCCAGTCCGATGTCCAGCGATTCTCGATCTGCTGTGAGCCAGGACCTGAATACTGCGTCATAAGCACAGGATACTGCTGCTTAGGGTCGTAGTTCTCAGGGTAGATGAGGTAATACTGCAACTCATCGCCACGCTCTGTGGTGAAGGTGTAGTAGTTGCGCTGGTAGTCTGGAGCATCCTTAGAGCGCTTGCCACGCATAAGGGAGCGTACCATCTCGCCACGGCTGTTGTAGACACCTGCAGATGGGTAGCAGTTGGTTGCTGAGTGCTCAGCAGCGAAGAACTGCATATCGGCAGATGGGTATACACGCCAGTAGCCCTGAGTCTCGAGAACGCAGCGCTTGTGAGAGCCGTCGATGTTGATAGCATAGAGGTTACGCTCTATAGGTGCCTTCTCGGTAGACATATAATATATGGTATTCATATCGGGTGTTATGCCTACGATGTCGGTAACCTCCCACTTGCCCGATGTGATGGCGTGGAGACGACCCTCGGTTACTGAGTGGAGGTAGAGGTGGAACCAGCCTGTAGAGGTCTCCTCACGCACCACAAAACGCTCGCCATCTATGAAGGTGATGGTCTCGGTATTTGGGCGCTCCACATAGCGCTTATCCTCCTCGTTGTAGATAACACGCTGCTTGCCATCTGCCGCTACGAGCACCACCTCGAAGTGGTTCTGAAGGCGGTTGACACGATAGTAGAAGAGGTCACCGGCAGGGGTGTAGCCGATGCGTGGGATATACTGGTCGGTGGTCTCGCCCACAGGAATCTGTCGTGTGTTGCGTGACGCTATGTCGTAGACGTGGAGCGTAACGATAGAGTTCTTATCGCCAGCCTTAGGATACTTGAAGCGGTATGCGGTGTTGTAGAGCGTAGCGTCGTAGCGCATCATCTCGAACTCTGGCACAGCACTCTCGTCGAACTTGAGGTATGCAATCTCACGGCTATCGGGAGAGAAGGCATATGCCTGTGTGAAGCCATACTCCTCCTCGTACACCCAGTCGGTAGTACCGTTGATAATGTGATTCCACTTGCCATCCTCGGTGATAGGATACAACTGGTTGGTCTCCAACTCATAGATGTAGAGGTCGTTCTCGTATGCCATAGCCACAAGACGTGAGTCTGGCGAGAAGGTTACATCACGAACATCCTCGATGCGTGCGGTCTGCTTGTCGGGGCAGAGGAAGTAGTAGGTAGAGGTGTAGGAGTGGCGGTAGATATCCTTGCGTGGCCACTTATCCACATACATCTCATACATCGCGAGGTTGCCATCAGGCGACTTCTGATATGAGATTATAGGATGCTTGGCGGTGAAGACCACCTCGCCCTCTGCGTTGTCGTCGTAGTTGTACAACACCACGTTGTTACCCTCAATCTCCATATACTTGTGAGTGCCATCCACAGCCGTAAGCGACGCAGGGCTCACATAGTTGGTATGCTTGGCGCGCTGCTTGACCATATCGATGTAGGAAACCTGTGCCGAGGCTACGGCAACAGCACACATAAGCGCTACAATTGCTAATACTCTTTTCATAATCTATAGGTTTTGTAGTTTATCGGTCTAAATGTCATCAATAGAGAAGTCGTAACTCAGGCGCTTGCCCGTTGTGAACTTCGAGTTGTCGAGTTTGGTGTTGAACTGGTCAACAGTAACACGGATGTTCTCCTCGTATGGTGGCATAAGAAGGTCGAAGTTGAGAGCATAGTTGATGGCGGTCTCGATGATTGCCACCAACGCCTCGCGGTCTATCTTACGGCTGCCGAAGCCCATAGGGCGCACAAGAGTCTGACGCTTACCCTCCACAAAGAAGCACTTCTCGCGGTTTACGAAGATACGGCCAATGAGGTAGCCCTCGTCGGCATTACGGTTGTACTTCAGCGAGTCGGAGAGGAAGTTGTAGATGTTGATAACGCCGATGTAGGAGTTCTCCTTATTCTGCTGCACATAGTTGTTCTGCCAGATGATGTGGTTGGCATCGAACTCGAAGATGTCGGTGTGCATCTGGAAGATGAGGATGTCGCTGGCAACCTGCAACTGCGCCTCGAACTTACCTCTATCGCGGTACTCGATACGCACACGGCGGTCTAACTTACCATCCAACTCATCATCTATCTCCGACGCCATCTCGAAGAGCGTCTCCTTGAGGTCGTTGAACGTAGAGAAGGTATTGTCGAAAATCTGCTGCTTGAGCGTCGACTTACGGACTATAGCCTCTAAGATTTTTTCTCGTAATGTACTCATATGTAGTTGTTGTTAATTGCTATCGTAGACGAATAACCTGTCCATCCTTCAGTTGCGCATCCTCACGCACACGGTTAAGTTTCGAGAGTGGCTGCAGACGTATGCCATATAGTTGTGCCACAAGGTGCAGCGTCTCACCCTCACGGGCGGTGTGGAGCATATCACTGCCATTCCAGCGCGACATCTTACGCTCTATGTATACCACATCGCCAGCCTTAGGCTCGCCGTGGTGCTTGACATCGTTGAACTTACGCAGCGTGGCAGGGGCTATGGTGAAGAGCGCGCCGAGGCTCTGGAACGTATCACCCTCCTTTGCCACAACATAGTGCGCACCGTTGGTGAGGTAGACATTGTAGCCGTGGTGGGAGTTTATCGTAACACGGAAGTTGTTGGGGTCTATGCCTCGGTCGGCATATGCTATGGTCATATCCTGAGCCTCACTACCCTGCTCCGCAGTCTTGGTCTCGGTTGTAGTCTCCACGTTCTGCGCTACATCACCCTGAGGAGCCAATGCCGCAGGGTCCATAGCCAACTCACGCGCCACATACTCATCGTAGGCCTCGATGCCGTTTTTCTTATCCAAGAGGTGGAGGTTGTAACGCTCGATGGTGGCTATAAGGCGGTCACCATAATCTGCTGCGGTGGCATACCCCGCCTTCTTGAGACCGTGAGCCC
>JAFOCZ010000178.1 GCA_017380955.1 Alistipes sp. | reverse complement strand
TGGCAAGGATGGCAAATATTGGCTAAAACGCTCCGATAAGGAGGATATAAAAATCGACTATGCGCACTACTTAGGCAAGTCATACGACTTTGCGTTTAGTTTCGACAACGACATATACTACTGCTCGGAACTTGTCTACGACATCTACAAGAGGCAACTTGGCATAGAACTATGTACGCCAAAGCAGATCGGCGACTACCTTATCTTGGGCACTGATAAGTTGGATAAGATTGAGGAGGCTATGAGTCGCCGCGGCATCACCAAAGAGCAATATGCCGTAGCACCTGTGGATATCTTCGAGTCAAAACACTTACATAATATTAAGTAAATGAAGCGATTAGTCAAGGTTATTACTATGCTACTTGCAGGGGTGTTGATCATCTCTGCAGGTAGTTTACTCTATCTACGCCACTGCAATTGGAGACCCGAGGAGGCGGCATACTGTGCTACGGAACACGCCGAGAAGCGGTCAGTGGGAATGTGTGCACTATATGTTCGCAGGGCGATTATAGCAGGAGGAGTGCCGCTGCACATAGGTGGCAATGCCTGGACATATAAATACACGCTTCCGCTTCTCAACTTCCACAAGGTGGGTAAAAAGTCTGAGCGTAAGGTTGGAGATATTGTGGTATTTCAGCCTATTGGTGGTCGCAAGTTCGGGCATATAGCAATATGGAACGGCACACAGTGGGTGTCGGACTTCAAGCAACGAGGTATCATAGTACACAGCGACTACCTAAAAGAGGGGTGCGAGTATGCTATCTATAGGCGCAATAATGATTAGGTCAGGATTTTTTCGTATATTTGCTTCTAGCACACAAAAACTCATATCTATGACACGAAAACTCTTGCTTATCGTTGCGCTTCTTGGCGTTATATCCGCGACAAAAATCTCGGCTCACGAAGGTGGCGACTACCCAATATACGACTACGACGAGCCACGCACAGGGACAACACCCGACACCACAGCGTGGGCAGCGATTGAGGATGGTCTCAACGCCACGTGGGCATCGCGTGATGTACACTATGTGCTTCACGAAGTGCCTGAGGTAGAGCAATGTGAGAGCACCGAGATAAGCGTATGGCGTGGCGAGCGTGCCAATATTCAGGCGCTCCTATACAGCAAGCGCGATGAGGGCGAACTCCGCGTGCGGATGTCGGAGTGGCGCAGAGAGGGCAAACGCAGCGGCATAAAGTGTGGCGAGGCGCGATTTGTGAATTATGTGATTACGGATGACTACAAATCGTGTGGCAACCACCCTACCGACCTCGCAGCGTGGCTAGTAGCGGATGTCATAGACATAGACAAGCCTCACGCGGTGAAGGCTATGGAAGTGCGCCCAGTGTGGTGCACATTGGAGATACCGCGCGACATAGAGCCCGGGGCGTACACCACAGAGTTACAGGTGGTTAACAACCGCAATAAGGTGGTGCGAAGGCTGCATCTCACTATAAACGTAAACAAGCGCACATTACCCGATGTTACGGAGCAGAGGTTTCATCTCGACCTATGGCAGCAGCCCTACTCCATCAGCCGCTACTATGGCGTGGAGCGCTGGAGCGACGAGCATATCGAGGCTCTAAGACCATACCTCGAGGCGTTGGCACGCGCAGGGCAGAGCACCGTGACGGCGATACTCTTCTACGAGCCGTGGGGAGCACAAACACATATCCCCGACCGCTTCGACCCTATGGTCGAGACCTCGCTCACCAAGGATGGCGAGTGGAGATATGACTACACCATATTCGACAAATACGTTGAGTTATGCGCAGAGTGTGGCATCGTGCGCCAGATAAACTGCTTCAGTATGGTGCCGTGGGATATGAGTTTCAGATATTACGACGAGGCTAATGGCGAGTATAAGTTCTTGAAAACCATCACAGCAATGCCCGAATATTATGACCTTTGGCACAACTTCCTCGTGGCATTTAAGGTGCACCTTCAGGAGCGAGGATGGTTTGACAAGACACATATCGCTATGGACGAGCGCTCAGAGGAGGATATGCTACGCGCCTACCGCATAGCGAGCACACTCGGCTTCAAGGTGGCATTGGCGGGTAACTACCACGCCTCGTTGATCGACAAACTCAGCGACTTCTGCGTGGCATTTGGCCAGGAGTCACGCTTCACAGCGGAGCAGATTGCTATGCGTCGCGCACAGGGCTATGTCACAACGCTATACACAAGTTGCGCTGAGCGTGAGCCAAATATCTACTCCAACTCACTGCCCTCTGAGGCGGCATTCCTACCGATATATGCTGCGGCGACGAATATGGATGGCTACCTCCATTGGTCGTGGATAAACTGGGATGAGCACCCACTCACCGACACACGCTACCGTATGTTTGGTGCTGGCGACACCTACTTCTACTACCCTGGTAACCGCCCAAGCATACGCTTTGAGCGCCTCATAGAGGGCATCCACCAATATGAGAAGATTCAGATTCTTCGCGAGGAGTATAGCAATGACCCTGAGCAACTTGCGGAGTTGGAGTCACTACTCGCGCAATTTAGGAATCCATCTATCACAGCCGCCGACTGCGCAGAGTTGGTAGACACCATAGAGCAGTTCCTAAACCGTGAGTAACCACCATATTCACTCATCGGCGCATCATCGTGTCGCAATAGCGGCTATATATTATTAAAAAAATTTACAAATTTATTGTCGTTTTTAATTGCTTTATCCGTTTAGATTTTGTACCTTTGTCACGATTTGTGCAATAGGAAAACTCGTTGAACGCGATTTTGGCAGTTCGAGGAGTTGTGGAATATAACGAAAGTATTGATATACAATAAATTAAAAACTATTAAGACTATGATTTACTCACACGAAGTTCAGCAGATGTGCTGCGTGAAGAAGGGTGCTAACCACGAGTCTGCACCTATCCCAGAGGAGGGAAAATGGGTACGCGCAAAGGAGATTAAGGATATCTCTGGTCTT
>JAFOCZ010000177.1 GCA_017380955.1 Alistipes sp. | reverse complement strand
CGTTAGCCCATACGAGCAGCCAATGCAGATCTTCCCTGCTGTACACTACACAATGGGTGGTATCTGGGTTGACTACAACCTTATGACAACAATCCCTGGTTTGTACGCTATCGGCGAGGCAAACTTCTCAGACCACGGTGCTAACCGTCTTGGTGCTTCTGCGTTGATGCAGGGCTTGGCAGATGGTTACTTCGTATTGCCTTACACTATCGGCGACTACCTCGCTAAGAAGATTCAGGCTCCTAAGGTATCTACATCTACTCCTGCCTTCGACGAGGCTGAGAAGGGTGTTCGCGAGCGTATCGAGCGTTTGTTCGCTATCAAGGGTAACCAGTCTGTTGACGATATCCACAAGCGTCTTGGTCTCATTATGTGGGACAACGTAGGTATGGCACGTACTAAGGAGTCTTTGGAGAAGGCTATCGTTGAGATTCAGGCACTTCGCAAGGAGTTCTACAAGGATTTGAAACTTGTGGGCGACAACGAGTCATTCAACGTTGAGTTGGAGAAGGCTTTGCGTCTCGAGGACTTCTTGGAGTTGGGTGAGTTGATGGCTCGCGATGCTTTGAACCGTGAGGAGTCTTGTGGTGGTCACTTCCGCTCTGAGCACCAGACTGAGGATGGTGAGGCATTGCGTCACGACGACAAGTTTGCATACGCAGCAGTTTGGGAGTACAAGGGTATGGACAATGCTCCAGAGATGACCATCGAGCAACTCGACTACGAGTTCGTACACCGTGCACAGCGTAACTACAAGGACTAATTTGACGTTAAACTTTAATAAAGAGAGATTATGAATTTTACATTAAAGATATGGCGTCAAAGAGACGCTAAGTCACAGGGTGCTTTCGAGACCTACAAGGTTGAGAACATCTCTGCGGATACATCATTCCTCGAGATGATGGATATCCTCAACAACGACCTTATCCACGCAGGTAAGGAGCCAGTAGCCTTCGACCACGACTGTCGTGAGGGTATCTGCGGTATGTGTTCAATGCACATCAACGGCCACGCACACGGCCCATCACAGGCTGTTACTACTTGCCAGATGTATATGCGTAAGTTCGAGGATGGCTCTACCATCACCATCGAGCCTTGGCGTTCTGCAGCATTCCCAGTAATCCGCGACCTCGTTGTAGATCGTGCTGCTTACGATAAGATTCTTCAGGCTGGTGGTTTCGTATCAGTACGTACTAACTCAGTACCTGATGGTAACGCTATTCCAATTCCTAAGGCAGATGCAGACGAGTCTATGGACGCTGCAGCTTGCGTAGGTTGTGGTGCTTGTGCTGCTACTTGTAAGAACGGTTCTGCAATGTTGTTCGTTGCTGCACGTGTATCTTCACTTGCTAAGTTGCCACAGGGTCGCGTAGAGGGCGCACGTCGTGCTAAGGCGATGGTTGCAAAGATGGATGAGCTCGGCTTCGGTAACTGTACTAACACTGGTGCTTGCCAGGCACAGTGTCCTAAGTCTATCTCTATCGCGCATATCGCACGTCTTAACCGTGAGTTCCTTGCTGCTAAGCTTCAGGACTAAGCGAATAGATGATAAGGCAGTTCTACTGCCAATAAAAAATGTAGCGAGCCGAACAGCTCGCTACATTTTTTTTGTCGTATTAAAAACGCGTTTAAAAATACTCCTCTCGGTAGGCGTAGTTATTGCGGAGAGCCTCAAATTCCGAGGCGAGGGTCTTTAATTTGTTGCTCTCCGATGAGATGTCGTAATGCGATGGGATAGTTTGGCAAAGCTCCTGCCACGAGATAAGACGTGGGGTAGGACGTGTAATGCCCTCGGGATACCACTCCATAAGTGGTAGGTTGAAAAACTCGGCAAGTGCGTGGATGCACATTGCGGTGGCGTTTGCCTTGCCTTGCACCGAGTAGCCCGCAATATGTGGTGTGGCAATCTCCGCGCCAGCAAGAACATTGGGGTCTAAATCTGGCTCTCCCTCCCAAACATCAAAGGCATAGCGGTGGTCGCTATGTAAAACTGCGCGGTTATCCACAACACCGCCACGCGAAGCATTTATAATTGTCGCTTTAGGTCGCATCATCTCAATAAGTGTGCTACTTATGAGGTGGTGAGTAGTTGTGTCGAGTGGTGTATGCAGCGTTATTATATCGCACTCTTTAGCAATCTCCTCTATAGTGTGAAAATCTCCTCCCTCGCGCTCCTGGCGTGGGGGGTCGCACTCCATAACGCGAAATCCCCAATGGCGTGCATACTGCGCTACGAGGGAGCCTACGTTACCGACGCCAACAACACCGAGTGTATAATCCTGGGGTGTGCAACAATCTTTAATGACCAAATGTCGCAGAGTGGCAGCTACCCACTGTAGTACGCCACGTGCATTACAGCCGGGTGCGGAGCACACCTTTATTCCATGTCTCTTGCAATATTCGAGGTCTATATGATCTGAGCCTATGGTTGCTGTGGCAACAAACTTGACGTTACTATTTTCTAGCAACGTAGCATCTACCTTTGTGCGTGTACGAATGATAAGTGCATCAGCATAACGAACGGCATCGTTTGTGATCTCTGCACCAGCCATATATGCCACATCAGCATAGGGCTCAACGATGCCACGAATGTATGGTATTGCGCTATCAATAATGACCTTCATAAGCTCTTCTATAGAGATAAATTTTTAGCAAAGATAGCGATTATATATAAAAAATTACTAAATTTGCATGATATTTATATATG
>JAFOCZ010000176.1 GCA_017380955.1 Alistipes sp. | reverse complement strand
GACCGAGATAGTTATTGAGACTCCAGTTCAGCACGGGCTTACCGCGAAACATCATATGTGGGCCAAGTTCGCCCTCCAACTTAGGGAATGCGAAGTAGCCGTGAACAGCCGACATATACTGACCGATAGGGCCACCGGCATTATTCGACAAGCGATCAAAAATATCTACCATATTCTACCGTTTATTAAATAATTTCATTGTTTGCGTTTTCACACTTAACCATCGCAAAGGTAATATTTTTTCGTATCACCACTCTGGGAACGGGGATAAAAGAACGATATTCGTCATAAAAATAGGTAAAAATACTTATGCTCACGAGGAATAAATCGGTGTAATGTTTTCGATATTCGGTAAGAATTACTACCTTTGTAGAAACTATAAACTCATATGAAAAGCAGAAGATTATTCTTGATAATGGCGCTCGCGATGGTCGTAGGAATCGGCACGGTGAGCGCACAGATTGACAACATCACCCCTGCGCCTGTACGCTTTCACGGCGGAACGTGCAACGACGAGTGTTGCACCCCAGCGATGCCCTTCGACTACTCACAACTTACGAAACTATATATCGAGGGTGGCGATGTGGTTGATGCTGAGCGTCTTGAGGCTGCGGTAAAGGCTGCGGGACTTGACCTGAAGCGCATTAAGCGCCCTCAGAAGAGTGGTGACATAAGAATCTACCTCAACCCCGAGAGTATGTCCTTTGACGAGGGTTATGCGATAGTCACAGCGGAGGAGAGTGTGTACATCACCGCAAAAACATCGGCAGGAGCCTTCTACGCCTTGCAGACCATACGCCAATTGGTGGAGAGTGGTGAGTGGCTGACAGGAGCAATTGTCGACTACCCACGCTTCGACTACCGCGGTATACTCATAGATATCTCGCGTCACTTCCGCACTGTGGAGTTTCTGAAGCGACAGATAGATATGATGGCGCGCCTGAAGATGAATCGTCTGCATCTGCACCTCACCGACGCTGCGGGATGGCGCATAGAGGTGGAGGCATACCCACGCCTTACGGAGTATGCTGCGTGGCGCAAGGGTGCTACGTGGAAGGAGTGGTGGTCGAGGGACAACCGCGACTATGCCGAGATGGGCACGGAGGGTGCGTATGGCGGCTATCTCACAAAGGAGGATGCTAAGGAGTTGGTGCGCTACGCAGCCGACCGCTACATAACCATCATCCCCGAGATAGAGATGCCAGGACACTCTGCCGAGGTTGTAGCGGCATACCCCGAGTTAGCGTGCTCGCAGAAGCCTGAGCAGCAGGAGGATTTGTGCATCGGCAAGGAGGCTACGTTCGAGATGATGCAGACCATCCTCGACGAGATTATCGAGATATTCCCATCGGAGTATATACACATTGGTGGCGACGAGGCTACGAAGAAGAGTTGGACGGAGTGTGAGGATTGCCAGCGCCGTATGCGCGAGGAGGGTCTCGAGAGTGTCGATGAGTTGCAGAGTTATATGATACACCGTATCGAGGAGTACCTCAACGCGCGTGGTCGTCAGATTATCGGCTGGGATGAGATTCTCGAGGGTGGTCTTGCCCCTAACGCTACGGTTATGTCGTGGCGTGGCGAGGAGGGCGGTCGTGCTGCTGCCGCAGCAGGACATAAGGTTGTTATGTCGCCCCACGGCTACTGCTACATCGACGCGCCACAGGATGCACCACCCACACAGCCCGAGGCTATCGGCGGATATCTGCCTCTGGAGAAGGTATACTCCTACGACCCTACGCCAAAGGAGATGCCAGAGGATGTGGCGCAGTATATCCTCGGTGTGCAGGGTAACCTATGGGCGGAGTTTATACCTACCGACGAGCACTACGAGATGATGCTCTGGCCTCGCGCCATTGCCATCGCCGAGGTGGGATGGTCGGAGCGTGAGAATATGGATTATGCCCACTTCCGCACACGCGCTACCGATATCGTGGAGCGTATGATGGCGGATGGTTATGCACCTTTTGACCTTAAGAACGAGATTGGCGAGCGTCCCGAGTCGCTTCAACCAATAAAGCATCTTGCACGTGGCAAGGCTGTTACATACAACCTCCCATCGCGCTACTACGCACCGCAGTATGGTGCTGCTGGCGATGCTACGCTCACGGATGGTCTTCGTGGCACGTGGACATATGCCGATGGTCGCTGGCAGGGTTTCTTAGGTCGTGGTGGCGTGGATGTCACCATCGATATGGGCGAGGTGACACACATAGAGAGCATCACGGCAGACTTTATGCAGTATTGCGGTCCTGGTGTGTTTATGCCTTGCCTGGTGGAGATTGCCATCTCGGAGGATGGCGAGCACTACACCAAGATTGCCGACATAGAGCACGAAGTCGTTGTGGAGGATGTGCCCTCGTTCAAGAGTTTCGGCTGGGAGGGCAGCGCCGAGGCGCGCTACATACGCTATAAGGCCCACCGCAGCAAGTTCAGCGGCTTCTTATTCATCGACGAGGTGGTGGTGAGGTAGTAAAACAATGTCGCACAGCGCGATAACACCCACTATGTCATTCCGAGCGTAGTCGAGGAATCTCCTCGTTGTACAACACGTTGACAACGAGTCTATAGCGAGGAGATCCTTCGACTACACTTCGTTTCGCTCAGGATGACATAGTATAGTATCATATCGCTCCGTAGGAGCGATCCCCTACTTTTCACCTCTCACCTGTCACTTTTCACTTAAAACACAATAGGCTGACTTCATACGAAGTCAGCCTATTCGTTTATCTACACCGTACTACTTGCGCACAGGCACTGCGAGCAACTGCACTGAAGAGGTCTTAGCCTCAAGTTTCTGAATAAGTTCCTTGATAGGCTTTGTCTCATTGGCACTCCACGCCATCGGCTCCGACATCCACATAGGGGTTACATTACCCTTATAGTCGAATGCTGCGGCACACACATAGTATGGTGAATAGTCGTAAACGATATCCGAGAGTTCCAATGGTGGGCAGGTGTCGATAAGCAAGTCGTAGAAGATTGTCTCGTGACCAGCCCAATCGTAATCCATCACAGCAAAAGGACAAGCAAAGATGTCATCAGTAGGCACACTTGTCTTCACCTCGATAGTTACCACGCCGATAGAGGTATCAGGAGTATAGTTTTGAGCATAATACTTAAAGCGCACAGGGTCGTAGTTATAGAGGTCTGATGGGCGGTAAGGTCCACCTATGATAACATCGGTAATCTCAAGTTCACACTCGCCCTCTGGCTCAGTCTTGAAGACCTTTGTGCATACGTCTGTTGTCACCACGCCACCGCTATAGCCAAATGCCACAACGATATACTCCATATTAGGATATAGTGTATTGAGGTGTGTTGTCACCTCGCCCTTGAACTCATAGGTGTAGTAGATAAACTCACCCAAGGCCATATCCAAGAGCACCTCATCGTCGTAGTCTGCAGGGAGATACTCGGTTGGGGTTATGAGAAGAATGTATGTCTCATCGGGGTTGGATGGGGTAATCTTAAGGTCAGCAACGCGCACATAGCAGTTCGAAACCTCAATGTTGATATCCATATCCGACTGCTGAACCTCCTCGGTCGAGAAGTTAATGTAAGATGGCTCAGCAACGACCTGCACGAAGCCATCATACTCCGCTACAGGGAATACGAGAGCCGAGTATAGAGTGAATGAGTTCAGTTGCGCCTCGACAACCGCATCACCCTTACAACAAATCTCGCTCAATATCATATCGAGGGTGTGGCCACCGCGAAGATTAGAGTTGAGAACCGATATCCACTCGTCAGCGATAGACTTCATATCCTCCTCGTCGAAGGTAGCGCCGTTGCCCATATATAGGTCGTCGTTGCCATCAACAAACTTTACTACGTAATATCCATCCCAATTCTCAGGCTTTACGCTGAGAGCCACCTCTGCGCCATCAACCTCTATATCAAGATTGAAGTTCACCTCCTGCAAAGGAGCATACTCTGGCTCTATGAGTTCCCAGCAGATATCTGTGACAGGCTCATACGAAGCACCATCCTCCGAGAACTTAACGCCATAGACATACAATACCGACTTTACACCAGGCAACACGTCGTTCCACTGAACACGCTTAACACCCTGGAACGCCACATTTGCCTGAATCATAAAATCCTTGAGGTTCATATTGTTATCCACAGCGTTGCGCTCGAAGGCGTCGAAGTCATCCTCGAAGAGTTGCTCGGCGGTCTCGATGCCACCATTCTGGAAGTAGGACACCTCCTCAAGGTACATTACATAGTACATCTCCTCGTCTGCTGGTGTCACCTGTGTTATTGCCGATGAGGCGTGAACTTCTTGAACATCGATAACGAAGTAATCAGCAGGTACTGGCTCAACACCCTGCTGCTTCACCACAAACTGCTGTGGCTCGGCATTTGGATAGACAGCGGTGAGCGTCACCTCACGCTCCGCCTCGGCATCGTTTGCTTCCACCTCAACGATAATCTCGTTTGGGTCTACGGTGACATCTGTTATCCACTCTACATCCTCCTCTACGGTCAACACAGCGCCCTCTGTGGCATTTGCTATGGTGTATTTGAGGGTATATGAGCCACCTATGGCCTCTGCCTCGATGCCCCTACTTGCAAG
>JAFOCZ010000175.1 GCA_017380955.1 Alistipes sp. | reverse complement strand
GTCGTAGGTCTCGGGAGATGCTCCCTCGGGGACGAGTACCTCCACAGGGAAATCACCGCAAGTAATCTCCTCGACAAGCATCTTCAGAGGTGTGATGCTTACATATATCGTTGGTTCGGAGTTTGTAGTTTTTGTGCCTGAGCATCCTGCGAGGAGAGCGCTGAGGATGGCTATAAGTGAAATTTTGCGTATCATTGTGTTTGTTATCGATTTTATAGATAGTGTTATTGATGCAAAGATATAAAAAAAGTGGACGTATAGTTTGGTTTTGTCTGTAAAAATTAAGATATTTGTACCACGAAAACAAAACTTGTGCAAAATGATTAAGAATATAACCAATAGTGTAGTCTATATCGGAGTGGATGACACCGATATCGATCTGTTTGAGAGTCAGTATGTAGTGCCTAATGGCGTATCTTATAACTCATACGTTATCTTCGATGAGAAGGTTGCGATTATGGATACCGTAGATCGTCGTAAGTGCGATGAGTGGTTGCAGAACCTTGAGACAGCGCTCGATGGTCGCACACCAGACTATCTCGTTGTTCAGCACCTCGAGCCCGATCACGCTGGCTCTATCGCTAAGGTGTTGGAGAAGTACCCAAATATGCAGGTTGTAGCATCTGATAAGGCTGTTAAGATGATGCCTCAGTTCTTCTTCGACGTGGAACTCGAGGGTCGCACTATGGGTGTTAAAGAGGGTGGTACACTCTCGCTCGGTGGTCGCACACTTCACTTTGCTATGGCTCCAATGGTGCACTGGCCAGAGGTTATGGTGACCTACGATAGCACAGAGAAGATTCTCTTCTCGGCAGATGGCTTTGGTAAGTTTGGCGCTCTTGCTCACGATGAGGAGTGGGATTGTGAGGCACGTCGCTACTACTTCAATATTTGCGGTAAGTATGGCGCACCTGTGCAGGCTCTTTTGAAGAAGGCTGCAGCACTCGATATCGCTATCATCTGTCCTTTGCACGGCCCTGTGCTTACCGAGAATCTCGGCTACTACATTGGTTTGTATGATAAGTGGAGCCGCTACGAGGCTGAGGAAGAGGGCGTTGTGGTTGCCTATGCATCTATCCACGGCAATACCGCAGAGGTGGCAAAGAAGTTTGCTGATATCCTTCGTGCTAAGGGTGCTAAGAATGTTGTTGTATACGACTTGTCACGCGCGGATATGGCAGAGGTTGTGGAGAGCGCATTCCGTTATAGCCGCTTGGTTGTTGCTGCGGCATCATATGATTCGGATGTGTTTCCTCCTATGCACGACTTCTTGCATCACCTCGCAATTAAAGGTTACTGCAAGCGTCGTATCGGTATGATTGAGAATGGCTCGTGGGCACCTTCGGCAGGTCGTGTTATGCGTAATATCATCGACCGTTTCAAGGATGTTTGCGTAGTGGAGGATATGGTGACTATTATGTCGCGTATGAAGCCATCGGATATTCCATCGTTGGAGCATCTTGCGGATGAGATATTAGCGGTTAAGTGTGAGCGTTGTTCATAACGAAATTTTATATGTAGATTACAGGCGGATACTCTTTTGGGGTATTCGCCTTTTTGTTGTATTAGGTATTGTTGAAAACTTACTCCTGGAAATGTAGGATAAATCGGAAAAAAGATATACCTTTGTGGGATAATGTTAATGTATCATAATTTGAGTCTATATATGATTAAGTCAATGACAGGCTTCGGCAAGGGCGAGGCCATTTGCGGTGATAAGAAGTTCCGTGTGGAGTTGCGCTCGCTGAACTCCAAACAACTTGACCTTAGCGTAAAGATTCCGGGTAAATATCGTGCTGCGGAGGCTGAGGTGCGAAACCTTGTGACACGTATGTTGCAGCGTGGTAAGGTGGAGTGCTTCGTGTCGTATGAGGCGCAGGTAACCGAGACCGCTGCACATATTAATCACGATGCTTTCAAGTCATATGCCGATGAGTTGCGCGAGGTGTGCGCGGCGAGTGGTATTGCTGTGGATTCAGGTGCGCTTCTTACCGCTGTGATGCGAATGCCCGATGTTGTGACTTCGGAGGAGCAGGAGGTTAATGATGATGAGTTGAAGGCTATTGTTGATGCTACGAAGCAGGCTGCTGAGCAACTCGATGCTTTCCGTGTTCAGGAGGGTGCAATTCTCATTGCCGATTTGTTGGCACGCATAGACCTTATCCAGAAGTATCGCCACGATGTAGAGCCTTTTGAGAGTGCGCGTGTTGAGACTATCAAGAATCGTATTCGCGAGAATCTGCAGAAGTTGGCGGTAGATGTCGACAACAACCGCCTCGAGCAGGAGATGATATTCTACATCGAGAAACTCGATATCACCGAGGAGAAGGTGCGTCTCGATAACCACTGTGCTTACTTCCGTGAGGTGGCTGCAACAGAGGATGCTGCGGGACGAAAACTCGGATTCATAGCACAGGAGTTGGGTCGTGAGATAAATACTATGGGCTCGAAGTCAAACGAGGCAAATATGCAGCGTTTGGTGGTTATGATGAAGGATGAGTTGGAGAAAATTAAGGAGCAGGTACTTAATATTTTATAGCGTTTAGATATGGGTAAGTTAGTGATATTCTCAGCGCCAAGTGGCTCTGGTAAGACAACTATTGTTCGTGAACTCCTGAAGCGTTTCGATTGCTTTGAGTTCTCAATCTCGGCAACATCGCGTCAGCCACGCGGTGTGGAGCAGAATGGTGTGGACTACTACTTTATGTCGAACGACGAGTTTAAGGCGCGTGTGGAGCGTGATGAGTTCGTAGAGTGGGAGGAGGTATATGCCGGAACGTGCTATGGTACACTCAAGAGCGAGATGGAGCGTATCTGGGCTAAGGGTAATGTCATAATCTTCGACGTTGACGTTATGGGCGGCATCAACCTCAAACGATTGTTTGGCGATGATGCTTGCTCGGTGTTTATTATGCCTCCATCGGTGGAGGAGTTGGAGCGCAGATTGCGTGGTCGTGGTACCGATGCTGAGGATGTAATAATGAAGCGTATCGCAAAGGCTGAGTTCGAGATTTCGAAGGCATCGGAGTTCGATTACACCGTGGTCAACGATGTGCTCGAGGATGCAGTGAACGAAACCGCTGCAATTATTTCTAATTTTCTAAAGTAGTTTATAAGATGAAAAAGCGTATGTTGCTATATTTCGGCTCGTTCGACCCCATTCACAATGGGCATATCGCACTTGCCGAGTATGCATTAGATAAGGATTTGGCGGATGAGGTAGCCCTTGTTATCTCGCCACAGAATCCATTTAAGGCTGACCATTTACAGACTCCTGAATATTCTCGTTACGAGATGGCGGATATAGCCTGCAAGGCATCGCGATATCCCGAGCGTATATTGCCTTCGGTTGTGGAGTTTGTGCTTGAAAAACCTTCGTATACAATCAATACTCTCGACTTCCTGAAGGAGAATAACGGCGAGAATATGGAGTTCTCGATTATCACAGGTACAGATATCTGGTCGCGTTTCGACGAGTGGAAGGAGTATGAGCGTATCTTGTCGGAGTATAAGATATATGTCTACCCACGCAAGGGTTATGAGTTGGAGAAGTTCGCTGACCGTGTAACGTTGCTCGAGGATGCTCCATTTGTGGAGTTCTCATCAACGGAGGTGCGTCAGAAGGCGGAGCGTGGCGAGGATATCTCGGCTATGGTAGCCCCAGCGGTAGCGGATTACATCGTGAAGAATCAGTTGTGGACACCTGCGGGTCGCATCGTGCGCTATACCTCGATGATTGAGGCTGGCGATGAGCGTGCGGAGTTGTTCATAGAGCGTGGTAAGTGCTACTTCCAGCATAATGAGTGGGGTAAGGCTATCAATGACTTTAACCGTGCCAAGAGCATAGACCCCGAGAATGAGGAGGCTCAGCAGTTGCACGATATGGTCTACGAAATTTTGTCGTTCCGCTACAAAGATATCTATAATCCATAATAGATGAACGTATGATAGAGATTGATGATAAGATTGTTAGCCTCGATTTGTTACGCGAGTGCTTTTGCTGCGATTTGGATAAGTGTAAGGGTATCTGTTGCGTAGAGGGTGACTCTGGTGCGCCTCTCGATATCGACGAGGTGGATATCCTCGAGCAGGAGTGGGAGAACTACTCTCCATATATGACCGAGGAGGGTCGTGCTGCTGTCGAGGAGCAGGGCTTTATGGTTGTGGATGTGGATGGGGACTACACTACGCCACTTGTTGACAATGCTGCGTGTGCCTATGCCTTCGAGGAGAATGGCATCACGTTTTGCGCCATTGAGCGTGCCTATCGCGAGGGTAAGTGTGGCTTTATGAAGCCTATTTCGTGCCATTTGTATCCTATTCGTGTCACACGTTTCCGCAATGGCTCTGCGGGCTTGAACTACCACCGTTGGGCGGTGTGTGGCTCGGCGCGTGAGTGTGGTAAAAAAATCGGAATGCCTGTTTACAAGGGTTTGAAAGAGCCTATCATCCGTGCATTTGGCGAGGAGTTTTATCATCAGTTGGAGGTCGCTGAGGATATGTTGAAGGAGATGAAGTAATCGTGTGTAATAAATTGAAAATTAGTATGAAATATATATTGTTGCTCGTGGCGGTATGTCTCTCTTTTGTTGCTACGGCGCAGGATACCGAACTTACCGAGCAGCCAGATAGCACTGTGGTGGAGCGTGTAGATAGCGCGGCGGTTACGAAGCCTATGCCTGTGCGCCCTGTGCGTACTTTGGGTCAGGTTTCGGTTATCGATACGTTGGCTACAGAGAGCGATAAGTTGAGCATTGTGTTGTTCAACGACAACACTTGGCGTTATGTGATGTCGGAGGATTATAAGGCAGATTCGGAGGTCTTCAACGACCATTGGGATACGGTTGCGACACACGCATATAAGGATGTGCCATTGGATTCGCTGCCACAGGCTACGCCAATCCTTCTTGTAGATTCGTTGGATAGTTACCACTACCCATATATCGGTCGCATAACTTCGCGTTATGGCCCTCGTCGTGGTCGTGCACACCAGGGTTTGGATATCGCACTCAAGACCGGTGACCCTATTTATGCTACATTCGATGGCAAGGTGCGCTTCTCGAAGGCTGCGGGTAACTATGGTAACCTTATCGTTATTCGCCATAACAACGGCTTGGAGACCTACTATGCTCATCTCTCGCAGCGTGATGTAGAGGTTGGTGATTGGGTTGTCGCAGGTCAGCAGATTGGTCTTGGCGGTAGCACAGGTCGTAGTACAGGTCCTCACCTTCATTTCGAGGTGCGATATAAGGGTCAGTCGTTTGATCCTGAGCGTATCATCGATTTCAAGAGCGGTGACCTGCGTCGTGCAGAGTTGCTCCTAAAGCGTCGCCACTTTAGTATCTATGCTAAGTATGAGCAGGATTTCGATGCCGAGGTGGAGGTGGAGAAGATTGAGGAGGCAGAGCGTAAGGCTGCTGCTGCGGTGCAATACCATACGGTGCGCTCGGGCGATACTCTTGGTGCTTTGGCGCGTAAGTATGGCACTACGGTGACACGCCTCTGTCAGTTGAATGGTATAAAGTCTACGTCTATTTTGCGTATTGGTCAGCGACTTAGAGTTCGCTAAATTATTGATAACGAGGGTTGATGCGAGGAGTGTTGACCCTCTTTTTTATGCTTTGTTATGAGAATGTTTAGATACGTTGCGCTGTCGCTTTTGTTGGCGATTACGGCTATAGGGTGCTGCGGTAGTGCGCCACAAACTAAGGTGCTTGCATATGGGGTAGATGAGACTAAGGATGTCCCTATGTCTGCTATTATCCCTACACCACAAAATGTCGTTACCTTTGGAGGTAGTTGCTTCGTGAATGCAACTGCAGATATTACCTATGCCACATCGTCACTACGACGAGCAGCAGAGTATCTCGCGTCGTATATACCACTGTCGTGTGCCGAGGGTGAGGGTGGAGTAATCCACCTTGCTTGTGACCCTGCGCTCATTGGCGAGGAGTATTTTTTGGCTATTAACTCACAAGGTATTCGTATCACAGGAGGTGAGTATGGCGGTGTTATAAATGGCATCACCACACTGTTGCAGTTGTTGCCAGAGAGCGTATATGCTAAGGCGTTGAGTTTCCCTTTTGAGTTGCCGTTGTGTGAGATTTGCGATGCTCCGCGCTATGACTATCGTGGTTTTATGCTCGATGTTTGTCGCACGTGGATGCCAAAGGAGGCGGTGATGGAGTATATCGATGTCTTGGCTCATCATAAGATTAACACGCTGCGTCTGCACCTTACGGATGATGAGGCGTGGCGTATAGAGATAGAGTCGCACCCCGAACTTGCCAAGGAGGGTGGCTTCCGTGGTGGTGATGCTAAGATATGGCCTCGCTATGGTAAGTGGAACGAGCGCTGGGGAGGTTACTATACTAAGGCCAATATGCGTGAGATTATAGAGTATGCCGCGGTGCGAAATATAGAGGTGATACCCGAGATTGACCTTCCGGGACATAGTTTGTGTATTGCTACACTTCATCCCGAGATATTGTGTGATTATCAACCAGATACATCGCGAGCCTTCGGTTACGATACACGTTCGGCATTCTGCGCTGCAAAGGAGGATAACTATGCGCTTCTTGAGGATATACTTCGTGAGGTGTGTGAGTTGTTCCCATCGCGATATATACACATCGGTGGTGATGAGGTGGATATGTCGCAGTGGCGACGTTGCCCTGATTGTAGCGCTCTGATGCGCGAGCAGGGTATGATCTCCACTGCGGAGTTGCAACAATATTTTATGTCGCGTGTTGCCGAGATTCTTGCGCGCTATGACAAACTTCCTGCGGTGTGGAACGAGGCTATAGAGGGCGGAAAACTCTCGGCTGAGACCCGCGTATATGGCTGGGAGGGTGTTAAGGAGTGTCGTGCGTCGGCAGCCGAGGGTTACTCGACCGTTGTTATGCCGGGCGCCTATTTCTACTTCGATATGAAGCAATCGGCGCGAGAGACAGGTCACGACTGGGCTGCTATCTTCGACTGGACTAAGGTCTACGGTTTTACTCCGCAGAGCGTAGGGTTTACAACTACTGAGGAGCAGAATATCCTTGGTCTCGAGGCGTCGTTCTTCAGTGAGTTATACGCTTCGAACAATCCCGAAACCCTCGATTTCTTGCACTATCAGACATTTCCTCGTATGGTTGCCTATGCCGAAATTGCGTGGGTGAGTAGCGATAATCGTGATGGGGAGGAGTTCTACGAGCGTATGGTTGCGCACTACGATAGGTTGGATGCTATGGGCGTTGCATATCGCCTGATGCCTCCAAAGGTGGAGTATAAGGATGGTGTTCTTAGTGTATCAACAGATGATGGAAGTAAGGTTTATTATATCATTGATAATGATGGTGTTATCTCTGAGGAAGAGTATTCAGAGCCTATTGTTACTTCGACACCTGCACGTTACTCCTTTGTTGCGCGACGTGGTGAGGCGATGTCACCTAAGGTGGCTGTGGCGGCTCACTTTGCATCTATAACGCCAAAGTTTGATATAACATCGTCGATGGGCGATAGCGACCGTTTTTCGTTTGATAAGGCCGAGGGATATGGTCGTCTTGCGCGTACCTCACGCGCTGCGGATGTTGGCGATTGGGTGATGTTCACCTTTGAGACTCCTGTGAAGTGTCGCCGAATGGTTGTGGCTACGGGTAACTTCCAGTTGCCTCGCTATATCTTCGAGAATGGATATGTGGAGGTTAGTTACGACGGTGAGATCTTTGAGCGTGTCGGACATCTTGATTGCGGAAAGTATGCGATAGAGTATCCCGAGCACCCTATAAAGGCTGTGCGTATGGTCTGCACATCGCAAGGTAATGGTGCGGAGTGGGTCTCTATACAACCTCCGACTATCTATCCGATGTTATAATAAACCTTCGGCGCGGAGCATCGTGGCGTAGTGCGCAGCCTTCTTGTCGATGGCAAGAGGGTAGGCGCGCGATGATGATGGCATACGCCAAAAGTGTATGGTGCGCTCACCGATTATGATATCTGTCTTGCTGCCAATTTGAGGCTCTGAGCAGCCGAATCTCTCGATAATAATATCCGTAGCCTTCTGCCCCGTTGTCACTATAGCCGTGGCATCGGGTAGTTGTGCTATTAGAGAGTCTATGTCTGTGGGTGTTACAATCTCCAGAAACTTATCCGAGGCGTTGTCCTTAAGTCGTCGTACCTCGGTAGCGGTGTCGTAGAGCGCTATGCCTTTTGTCGTGCAAAACTCTATAATGCGCTCACGGTCAAAAGTTTTGTGCCCCTTTATCTCGAAATGGTGCTTATCGGCATAGAACAACAACCCCATAATGCGCCACATATCGTTTATCCAGTTGGGGTAGAAGAACTCCATAGACCATCGCTCACGCTTTGGTGGGAAACTTCCGAGCATAAGGATTCTTGCCCCAGTGGGGAGAAATGGCTCTAAGGGATGTCGTTCAACGTTCTGCATAGACTACTCCTTATTTGCCTCACGAGCCATAATCATCAACTCGAAAGGTATGTGACAATAGCCACGAGGATTCTTGTCGAGATAATCTTGGTGGTACTCCTCGCCGATGTAGAAGTTGCGCAAAGGTTCTACCTCTACCATCAACGGCTCGCCAACGATGCGTTCTATATCTCGGTATACCTCCCTGATCGTAGGGATATCCTCCTCTGCGGTGTAGTATATTCCGGTGCGGTAGCGTGTTCCGCAGTCGTTGCCCTGGCGGTTTAGCGATGTTGGGTCTATAGAACGGAAAAAGAGTTCCAAAAGTAGCGTAAGACTCACCACCTCAGGGTCGTAGACGATATGTACTGTCTCGGCATATCCCGTAAGGTCGGTGTATACCTGCTCGTATGTAGGGTTGTCGGTGTTGCCGTTGGCATATCCCACAGCGGTGGATATTACGCCACGTACCTGCTTGAAATAGTGTTCTGTGCCCCAGAAGCATCCGCCTGCAAAATATATATCCTTCATTGTAAAGTCAAAAGTGAAAAGTTAAAGGTGAAAAGTGTGGTGCGCTGCTCGCGATGGTTTAATACTCAATCTCGTTCATTACCTCCTGTAGCCTATTCAGGAATCCTGTAGATATCGGCCCATCCATCTGCGTGTGGTGAAATTGGAATGAGAGTGGTAACGTCGTGCGAAGCCATCCTTTGCGATACTTGCCCCATACACAAAAAGGGTTGTTCCAATAGCCCGCATATACGTTTACCACGGAGTCGAGTTCGCACTTTGTGAGTGCCGAACTGCCGATTACCATATAATCCTCACCCAATGTGATATCTGTTGTGCTATGCGTCGCCTCGTTGGTGATACGCAGGTAGTCTGCTGCAAATGTGTGAATATCTGCGGAGTAGGGTATGTCACAGGTGTTTATACCTCCATCCTCGGTGCGCACTATGGTGTTTATGGCGAGGTGGTCAAACTCCATCAACTTATCACCTACGGGCAATATATAAAACTCCCTGAACTCCGATGCTGCGCGTACAATGGCATAGCATATCAACATATTAAGTTTCACGCCCTTACGCTTGGCAAGTCGTCGGAGGTGTGTGATGTCAAAAGTCTTTGTCATCGTCACCATCGGCATCGCCGCCTTCATCCATAACTCAAACGCCTTTGCGCGCGACGTGGTCTTGGGGTCTATCTCTCTCATAGCATCATAATTTTACGCAAAGATACACATAAATTATATAAATGCCCCACGGAGTGTTGTCCGTTCAGTAAATATTTTCTAAATCTTCTTTTACAGCGGATTAGCAAGTACAACAAAAGGGAGGCCCAAGCCTCCCTTTTGCTAAATTCCAACTACTTATTCAGCAGATGCTTTATCGCTGCGATGGGGTCGTAGATGATCATTCGCGGACCTGCCCAGCGCATAATGGCGCGAATCTTCTCGCGCATATCGGGCTTGTAGCAGTGGATAGGGCAGTGCTGACACGCCGTTTTCTTCTCTCCAAATTTGCAGCCATCGAGGCGTTTGTGTGCATAGGTAATCAATGCCTTGTGCTCGTCATCTATAGTTGGGAGATGTAGTTTGCGCTTGCAGTATAGTTTTACCATTCGCTCTACAACTCGCTTCTCGTTATCTATTCTACTCATATTATCTATTTTCTTACAAAAATATCATATTGGCGCTAATTATGCAAGCATATTTCCGTTATTCCGATAATTTTGCTAAATTTGTTACTATATTAATCTTAAACCCCAATTTTGTATGTCACATTTATTGCTACTTCTCGCGCTTGCCTTTATCGTGTCGTCGGTAGGCTGGCTCTACTTTATCTACTTCTTTAGTATCGGTTATGGTCTCTCAATCTCGGCACTTGCCCTGGCTGTGGGTGCTATGTTCTGGGATGTTATGACACTTCCGGCGGCGATACTGCTCGCAGTGTTGTTTGTCTATGGCATTCGTCTTGCGCTTTATCTCTTCATCCGCGAACGAAAATCGGCATCCTACAAGAAGATTCTCTATCAGCCTGAGAATACCACCAAGAAACCTCTTTTTGTGATGTTTATGATATGGATATCTTGTGCATTACTCTATGTGGGTCAGATTAGTCCAGTGACCTTCTATCTTCGTAATCTTGCCGAGGGTGCTGATGTGAGTCATCTTTGGGCGTGGGTAGGTGCAGTGGTTGCAGCGATAGGTGTTATCATAGAGATGGTTGCCGATGCACAGAAGAGCGCTGCGAAGAAGATTGATGCTCATCGCTTTGTCGATACAGGCCTTTATCGAATTGTCCGATGCCCTAATTACTTCGGCGAGGTGTTGATGTGGACAGGTAGTTTCATTATCTGCTTTGGCGCTTGCTGCACACTGTGGCAGTGGATAGTAGCGGCACTTGGATATATTGGCATTGTGTATGTTATGTTCAGCGGCGCTCGCCGTCTTGAGTTGCGACAGGAAGAGGTCTATGGTAAGTTGCCAGAGTTCCAGGAGTATGCCAAGCGCACGCCATTGATTCTGCCATTTGTGCCTATTTATAGCGTAGCGCGCCACACTTGGCTGAAAGGTTAGGGTGATTTCTCGTAGTATGGATGTAAGGGGAGATGTCTTTATGACGTTTCCCCTTATATATATAAATATAGGTACGGCGGGGGTTCTTAAAAAAAATATAAGAAATAACTAAAAATATTAGTAAATATATTTGGAATGTAAGAAATAAGTAGTATCTTTGCGCCCGCAATTAGGGATACAAGTTATCCTGGAGTTGCGGGGCGGTTCTTAGAAATGTTTTTTCGAAAAAAGTTTCCAAAATATTTGGAAGTTTCAAAAATATGCTTTATCTTTGCACCGCTTTTCCGCTTTAACGAAACGGATAAGCAAAAAGGTTCTCAGAAAAATTTTTTGAAAAAAGTTTTCGAAAAATTTGGTGGTTTAAAATAAATCACTTATCTTTGCACCGCTTTTCCGCTCTAAAAAAAGAGTGGTTTAAAAATGGAAGTTCTAAGTAAATTAGAATATAGTTCTTTGAGGAAATTGAGCAGCTAAAGTTTTATCTATCTCCTATGAGATAATTTCAAAACAATACCTTTGAGATTAGAGCTACGATATAATTCAAAATTTTTTACAATGGAGAGTTTGATCCTGGCTCAG
>JAFOCZ010000174.1 GCA_017380955.1 Alistipes sp. | reverse complement strand
TTTGGATATATAGGATTGTTCGTAGGGTCGTTGCTCGCAGCGACCATATTCCCGTTTAGTTCCGATGTGCTACTTTTGGGTATGCTTGTGGCGGGTGGCGAGCCTGTCACAACCGTTGTCGTGGCTACGTTGGGAAACTGGGTAGGTGGCTTGGTGGGCTATTGGATGGGGTGGCTCGGTAAGTTGGAGTGGCTCGAGAGGTGGTTTCGTGTGAAGCCCGAGACCATAGAGCGGCATAAGGCGAAGGTGGCGCGGTGGGGCTCGCTATTGGCGCTGCTGACGTGGACACCCTTTGTGGGAGATGTCTTTGCCATAGTGCTTGGGTTCTACAAGGCGAAGTTCCTGCCCTCGGCATTTTGGATGTTTGTGGGTAAGTGTGGTAGATATATCTGCTGGGCGATTATCGAGGGTGCTGTGGTTGCTGCAATATAATCGGAAAATGTAGGGTAGGGTATTGCGAGGTATCGAAAAAATACTTATCTTTGCACAAATTTGGGATATTATATGAAACGTGCGTCACATAACCTACATAATCGTGCTCTGCTTAGCAAGCAGTCGTGGGTTTGTTCTCGACGTTTTAATTCATTGGGAATCATTGTTTTTAATTGATATTGGCGGCTCTGTGGGTCGCCTATTTTTTAATATATGAGTATGACAAGAACAATCATCAAGGGAGGCTACGTCGTAGGTCGTGGCGTTGAGGATATCGCAATTGTGGAGGGTCGTATCGCGGAGCGTGGCGAGAATATCGCTGTGGCAGAGGGCGATAAGGTTATCTCTGCTGAGGGTCTTATGGTTGCCCCAGCATTTGTGGATGTCCACGTGCATCTTCGCGAGCCAGGATTCGGATACAAGGAGCGCATCGAGACAGGTACTATGGCTGCGGCGCGTGGTGGATACACCACAGTGTGCCCTATGCCAAACCTTAACCCTGTGCCCGACAGTGTCGAGAATCTCAAGGTGCAGCAGGATATCATAGACCGCGATGCCAAGATTGAGGTGTTGCCATACGCCGCTATCACCGTAGGTCGCAAGGGTACGGAGTTGGTAGATGTAGAGGCGTTGCACGATAAGGTGTGTGCCTTCTCGGATGATGGCTCTGGTGTGCAGGTGGATGGTATGATGGAGCGTGCTATGACGGAGGCTGTGAAGTACGACGCCCTCATCGCGGCACACTGCGAGGTTGAGGAGTTGCTCAAGGGTGGTTACATCCACGATGGTGAGTATGCCCGTCAGCACGGCCATAAGGGCATCTGCTCGGAGAGCGAGTGGGCACAGGTGAAGCGCGATATCGAGATTGCAGAGCGTCTAGGATGCCGCTACCACGTTTGTCATATCTCAACCAAGGAGACTGTGCAGTTGGTGCGCGAGGCTAAGGCTCGTGGTGTGAAGGTAACCTGCGAGACAGGCCCTCACTACCTCATCTTCACAGATATGGATCTTCAGGAGGATGCTCGCTGGAAGATGAATCCTCCAATCCGCTCGGCAGAGGATCGCGAGGCGTTGGTGGAGGGTATCAAGGATGGCACTATCGATATGATTGCCACCGACCACGCACCACATAGCATCGAGGAGAAGTCTCGAGGCTTGAAGGATAGCGCTATGGGTATCGTGGGCTTGGAGACAGCCTTCGCGGCGCTTAACACACACCTGGTGCGTAAGGGTGTTATCACGTTGGAGCACCTTGTGAAGATTATGAGCGAGAACCCACGCAAGGTGTTCCGCATCGAGGGTGGTATCGAGGTTGGCGACAGAGCCGATGTGGTGCTTCTCGATGTAGATAAGCAGTGGAGAGTGGATAGCGAGAAGTTCTACTCTATGGGTAAGATTACGATGTTCGACGGCAGAGAGATGACCGGCGATGTTGTTATGACCCTGCACCGTGGCGAAGTAGTATACGACAACAAAAACAAATAATATAAAAAAGTAATAAGATGAAACCTTTTACTAAGAAACTTGTACTTGAGAACGGTAAGGAGTTTCCTGGCTATGGCTTCGGCGCAAACCGCACTGCGGTATGCGAGGTGGTGTTCAACACCTCTATGGTAGGCTATCAGGAGATTGTTTCCGACCCAACCTACACAGACCAGATTGTGGTTATGACCTATCCGTTGATGGGTAACTACGGCTTTGCAGATGAGGATTACGAGAGTAAGTTCCCATCTATGGGCGGTATGGTAGTCCGCGAGTGCTGCGACTCACCAAGCAACTTCCGCTACACCAAGACCCTCAACGAGGCCTTCGAGGAGTTGGATGTCCCAGGTATCAGCGGCGTGGATACACGAATGATTACTCGCATCATCCGCAACGAGGGTACTATGAAGGCTGCCATCGTAGACTACGATATGCCATATGAGGAGGCTATGGAGTTGTTGCGTACTACGGAGTTGCGTCACAACCTCTTGGAGCGTGTTAGTTGCAAGAAGCGCTGGTTCTCACGTACGCCAAACCACAAGTACGACGTGGTGGCTATAGACTGCGGTATCAAGTATAGTTTCATCCGCCAACTCAACGCTAAGGGTTGCAACGTAACTATCGTGCCTTACAACTCATCGGCTGAGGAGATTATGGCCTTCAACCCCGATGGTGTATTCGTGTCGAACGGCCCTGGTAACCCTGCCGATGCAGAGGTTATCTGCGAGACTCTGCAGGCGTTGCGTGGCAAGTTGCCAATCTTTGGTGTGGACCTTGGTCATCAGTTGCTTGCCATCAGTTATGGTGCTAAGAATGTGAAGATGAAGGTTGGTCACCGTGGTGCTAACCACCCTGTGAAGTGCCTTGAGAATGGTAAGTTGGAGATTGTTGTGCAGAATCACGGCTATGTAATCGACGAGGAGTCGTTGAAGAGCACTCCTTTGGAGGTTACCCACCGCAACCTTCTGGACAACACCGTTGCTGGTATCGAGTCTGTAGCGGACAAGTTATTCTCGGTGCAGTATCAGCCTGATTGCTCACCTGAGGCAGCCAGCACATATCTCTTCGATAAATTCATCAACCTAATGGAGAAGTAAACTATGCCAAAGAGAACAGATATTAAGAAAGTAATGGTTATCGGCTCAGGCCCTATCGTTATTGGCCAGGCCGCAGAGTTCGACTACGCAGGTACACAGGCGTGTCTCGCACTCAAGGAGGAGGGTTACCAGGTTATCCTTGTGAACTCTAACCCTGCAACCATAATGACAGATACCAATATCGCCGATAAGGTGTATATGGAGCCATTGACCTTGGAGTATGTAGCCAAGATTATCCGTTATGAGCGCCCTGATGCCATCGTTCCAGGCTTGGGTGGTCAGACAGGCTTGAATCTCGCTGTGCAACTTGCCAAGAAGGGTATCTTGGAGGAGTGTGGCGTGGAGATTTTGGGTACGTCGTTCACATCTATCGAGGAGGCCGAGGATCGTGAGTTGTTCAAGGAATTGTGTGTTCGCATTGGCGAGCCTGTAATCCCATCACGCATCACAAACTCTATCGAGGAGGGTGTTAAGGCTGCCAAGGAGATTGGCTACCCTGTAGTGTTGCGCCCAGCATTTACGTTGGGTGGTACAGGTGGTGGTTTCGCCGATAACGAGGAGGAGTTGCGCGACACTATGCGTAACGCATTGGCGTTGTCACCTATCCACCAGGTACTTGTCGAGAAGAGCATCAAGGGCTACAAGGAGATTGAGTTCGAGGTTATGCGCGACAAGAACGACACGGCTATCGCCATCTGCTCTATGGAGAACGTAGACCCTGTGGGTATCCACACTGGTGACTCTATCGTTGTTGCGCCAAGCCAGACTTTGGCTGCCAAGGAGTATAATATGTTGCGCTCAAGCGCCTTGAAACTCATCCGCGCGTTGAAGATTGAGGGTGGTTGCAACGTTCAGTTTGCTTTGGATCCACTCTCGTTCAAATACTATATCATCGAGGTTAACCCTCGTGTAAGCCGCTCATCGGCTCTTGCATCTAAGGCCAGCGGTTATCCTATCGCTCGTGTAACTGCAAAGGTTGCTATCGGTATGACTCTCGACGAGATTCGCATCGCCAACACCCCTGCAAGTTTCGAGCCTACGTTGGACTACATCGTAACCAAGGTAGCACGATTCCCATTCGATAAGTTCACCTCTGCATCTAACGAACTCGGCACTCAGATGAAGGCTACGGGTGAGGTTATGAGTGTTGGTCGTACCTTCGAGGAGGGTCTTTTGAAGGCTGTGCGTTCGTTGGAGACAGGTGTATGCCACGTCTACCACAAGAAGTTCGACACTATGTCTGTTGAGGGCATCCTGGCATATATCCGTAAGGGTACCGATGACCGTATCTACGCCATTGCGGAGTTGATTCGTCGCGGTGTGGACTTGTTGCACGTCTACGACAACACCAAGATTGACCTCTTCTTCCTTGAGAAGTTGAAGAACATCGTCGAGATGGAGAAGGTTGTTAAGGAGGGTGTTCGTGATGCCGAGGTGTTGAAGGAGGCTAAGCGTATGGGCTTCAGCGATAAGTTCATCGGTCAGTTGTGGGGTATGAGCGAGAGCGAGGTATTCTTGTTCCGCAAGGCTAATGCCATCTTCCCTGTATACAAGATGATTGACACCTGCGCTGCGGAGTTCCACTCAGATGTGCCTTATCTCTACTCTACATACGAGCAGGAGAACGAGTCTATCGTCACCGACCGCAAGAAGATTGTAGTTCTCGGCTCTGGCCCTATCCGTATCGGTCAGGGTGTGGAGTTCGACTACTCTACAGTTCACGCTATCTGGGCTATCCGCGATGCGGGCTACGAGGCTATCATCATCAACAATAACCCTGAGACCGTATCTACAGACTATACAACCAGCGACAAACTCTACTTCGAGCCTCTCACCGTTGAGGATGTTATGAACGTCATCGAGTTGGAGAAGCCTACAGGCGTTGTGGTGTCGTTGGGTGGTCAGACCGCTATCAACTTGGCGAAGCCTTTGGCAGACCTCGGCGTGGAGATTATCGGTACAGGTATTGAGGCTATCAACAACGCTGAGGACCGTAAGTGCTTCGAGGCTATTATGCGTAAGGCTGGTATCCCACAGCCTGATGCAGAGGCTATCACCGACATCGAGCGTGGTGTTGCTGCTGCAACACGCATTGGCTATCCAGTCTTGGTTCGTCCAAGTTATGTGTTGGGTGGTCGTGCTATGCAGATTGTCTCTAACGATGAGGCTTTGCGCCACTACCTCAAGACCGCAGTGGAGATTAACGAGGATTCACCAGTATTGGTCGACAAGTATATTATGGGTAAGGAGTTGGAGGTAGACGCTATCTGCGACGGCACCGATGTCTTCATCCCAGGTATTATGGAGCACGTTGAGCGCACAGGTATCCACTCTGGTGACTCTATCAGCGTGTATCCAACATTCAGCGTTAGCCAGAAGGTTAAGGATACTATCATCGACTACACAATCCGTCTCGGTAAGGAGATTGGCATTGTAGGTTTGTACAACATCCAGTTTATCGCTGATGACAACGATATGGTATACGTTATCGAGGTTAACCCACGTTCATCACGAACAGTGCCATTCTTGTCGAAGGCTACAGGTATGCCTATGGCAAACATCGCTACAAATGTGATGCTCGGCAAGAGCCTCAAGGAGCAGGGTGTTACAAAGGTTATCGCCGACGAGAAGAAACGTTGGTATGTTAAGACTCCAGCCTTCTCATTTGCCAAGATTCGTGGCGTAGACTCTTACCTCTCTCCAGAGATGAAGTCTACGGGTGAGGCTATCGGCTACGACTCATCGTTGCGCCGCGCGTTGTACAAGTCTTTGCAGTCATCGGGTATGACCATCGCAAACTATGGTACTATCTTCGTGAGCATCGCCGATGCGGACAAGGAGCGTGCCTTGCCTCTCATCCGCCGCTTCTATGAGTTGGGCTTCAACATCGAGGCTACAAGCGGTACTACCAAGTTCTTGCGTGAGAATGGCATCCGCACACGTTGCCTCAAGAAACTCAGCGAGGGCTCTACAGAGATTTTCGACTCTATCCGCAAGGGTCACGTAAACTATGTTATCAACACCATAGATATCAACCAGAGTAGCGCTCGCCTCGATGGCTACGACATCCGTCGCTGTGCCGTTGAGAACAACGTGACAATCTTCACAGCCCTCGAGACCGTTAGCGTACTTCTCGATGTTTTGGAGGAGATTACTCTCGGTGTATCTACAATTGATGCAGAATAATGTATAAGAGAGACATATATACAGTTTTGAGTAACGAGCCTCTGACACCTGCGGTATACCGTATGGTGTTGGAGGGCGATACCCAGTATATCACCCGCTCGGGACAGTTCATAAACATAGAACTCGAGGGTAAGTTCCTGCGCCGCCCAATCTCGGTTTCGGATTACGACGAAAAGACTATCACTATTATATATAAGGTAGTGGGTAGCGGCACGGAGCAGATGCGCGAGATGGCCGCTGGCACAAAACTCGACATCCTCACAGGTCTGGGCAATGGTTTCAACACCGAGAACGAGGCTAAGGCTCCGTTGTTGGTGGGTGGTGGCGTTGGTGTTCCACCGCTCTACAACCTATGTAAGAGGTTGCTTGGTGAGGGTAAGAAGCCATCTGTGATTCTTGGTTTTAACACCCGTGACGAAATCTTCTACGAGGAGGAGTTCAAGGCTTTGGGCGTTGAGGTATACTGCTCTACGGCAGATGGCTCGTATGGCACTAAGGGTTTTGTGACGGATGTTATCCGCGAGAAGGCTCTTCAGTTCGACTACCTCTACACCTGTGGTCCGCTGCCTATGCTCAAGGCGTTGTACGACGCTACGGAGACAGATGGCGAGTTTAGTTTCGAGGAGCGTATGGGTTGCGGCTTTGGTGCTTGTGTGGGTTGCACCTGCAAGACCAAGTATGGCAACAAGCGTATATGTAAGGAGGGTCCTGTACTTAAACGAGAGGAGATAATATGGTAAAGCACTATGATACATCTGTCGAACTTTGCGGTGTGAAGTTGGACAACCCTGTAGTCCCAGCCTCGGGAACTTTCGGCTTTGGTCAGGAGTTCGCGGAGTTCTACGACATCAACTGCCTCGGCGCTATATCTATCAAGGGTACTACGCGTGAGGCACGCTTTGGTAACCCAACACCTCGCATCGCGGAGTGTAAGGCAGGTCTTATCAACGCCGTAGGATTGCAGAATCCGGGTATCGATAGGGTAATCGCGGAGGAGTTACCACGCCTGCGCGAGATTTACCACAAGCCTATCGTTGCCAACATCAGCGGCTTCTCGTTCGAGGAGTTCGAGGAGTGTTGTGCGAAGATTGACAAGGAGCAGCAGGTGGAGATTATCGAGGTTAACGTGTCGTGTCCTAACGTGCATAAGGGTGGTGTGAACTTCGGTACACAGCCCGAGTCAGCAGCAGAGGTCACACGTCGTGTTAAGGCCGTAACGACAAAGCCTGTGTTCATAAAACTCAGCCCTAATGTTACGGATGTGGTATCTATCGCCCGTGCGTGTGAGGATGCTGGTGCTGATGGCATCTGCTTGATAAACACACTCTTCGGTATGCGTATCGACACCGTGCGTCGCAAGCCTGTAATCGCCAACAAGATGGGTGGCTTCTCGGGAGATGCTATCTTCCCTGTGGCACTGCGTATGGTATACCAGGTTGCCAACGCCTGCCAGATTCCTGTTATGGGTTGTGGTGGTGTAAGTTCGGCATCGGACGTTATCGAGATGATGATGGCGGGTGCTACGGCTGTTCAGGTTGGTGCTGCCAACCTCCGAAACCCTTACGCCTCAAAGGAGATTATCGAGGCATTGCCGGCGGAGATGGAGCGCTTGGGTATCGAGCGCTTGCGTGATATCATTGGCATCGTAAAATAACAAATAAAAATATACTACTATAATGAGCAAACGTGATGTAATTATTGCTTGCGATTTCAGCAGCAAGGAGCAGACACTCAACTTCTTGGATAAGTTCACAGGCCGTAAGCCTTTTGTGAAGATTGGTATGGAACTCTTCTATGCCGAGGGCCCAGAGATCGTGCGCACCATCAAGGAGCGTGGTCACCGTATATTCCTCGACCTCAAACTCCACGATATTCCAAATACCGTGAAGAAGGCTATGTCGGTGTTGCGTAACCTCGACGTGGATATGACAAACGTACACGCTGCGGGTACTGTGGATATGATGAAGGCTGCTATCGAGGGTCTCACACGCGAGGATGGCACACGTCCACTCCTTATCGCCGTTACACAACTTACCTCTACATCGGAGGAGCGTATGCAGAAGGAGTTGCTCATCGGCGCTTCTATCAACGACACCATCGTTAAGTATGCCGAGAATGCTAAGGCTGCAGGCTTGGAT
Organism: Alistipes sp.; assembly: GCA_017380955.1. Lineage (GTDB taxonomy): Bacteria > Bacteroidota > Bacteroidia > Bacteroidales > Rikenellaceae > Alistipes. The sequence continues at coordinate 7,593 of JAFOCZ010000174.1, read as the reverse complement.
GGCGTGGTATGCTCACCATTGGAGGCTGCTATGGTTAAGGAGGCTTGCGGTGTGGAGTTTATGACCGTTACGCCTGGTGTTCGCTTCGCTGATGGCGATGTTGGTGACCAGGTGCGTGTCACAACCCCTGAGCGTGCTAAGGAGATTGGCTCGGACTTCATCGTTGTAGGTCGTCCTATCACGGCTGCCGATGATCCTGTAGCGGCATATGAGCGTTGTATGCGTGAGTTCGCAGAGTAACATTGTTAATAATCTAAAAACGAAGATATTATGGAGAAGAAGATTGCTAAAGATTTGCTCTCTATTGGTGCAGTATTCTTGCGCCCTGAGCAGCCTTTTACCTGGGCAAGTGGCATTAAGAGCCCTATATATTGCGACAACCGTTTGACTCTCACCGCTCCTGAGGTGCGTAACCACGTGGAGGAGGGTCTCGCAGAACTTATCCGCCAGCACTACCCTGAGGTAGAGGTGTTGATGGGTACATCTACAGCAGGTATTGCCCACGCTGCCATCACCGCTACAATTCTCAACCTCCCTATGGGCTATGTTCGCTCAGGCTCTAAGGATCACGGTCGTGGTAACCAGATTGAGGGTAAGTTGGAGAAGGGTCAGAAGGTTGTTGTTGTAGAGGATTTGATCTCTACAGGTGGCAGTTGCATCGAGGTTGTCGAGGCATTGCGCAACGCTGGTGCTGATGTTCTCGGTATCGTGAGCATCTTCACATATGGTATGCAGAAGGGTGTAGACCGCATCGCTGCGGCAAACACCAAGAACTACTCTCTCTCAAACCTCGACGCACTCGTAGAGGTAGCAGCAGAGGAGGGTTACATCAAGGCTGAGGACAAGGAGCGTATCCTCAAGTTCCGCAACAACCCATCAGACGAGAGTTGGATTAAGTAACATAAACACCGAAGATTAGATGAAACATTTGATAGACCCTACCGACCTTACCGTACAGGAGATTTCGGAGATTATTGCCGTTGCCGAGGATATCATCGCCAACCGCGAGAAGTATAGCGATGTGTGTCGTGGCAAGAAACTCGCAACACTCTTCTATGAGCCAAGTACACGTACACGCCTCAGTTTCACCGCTGCGATGATGGAACTTGGTGGTAATGTCCTGGGCTTTGCCGATGCTAAGTCGTCGTCGGTATCCAAGGGTGAGACTGTGCAGGATACGGTGAGGGTTATCAACTGTTTTGCCGATATCATCGCAATGCGCCATAAGGTTGAGGGAGCACCCCTCGCCGCTACCGAGGTGTCGTCGACGCCTATCATCAACGCTGGCGATGGCTCTCACAGCCACCCAACGCAGACTATGACCGACTTGCTCACCATAAAGCGTGAGTTGGGAACGCTCAACAACCTCACCATAGGTCTTGTTGGTGACCTCAAGTATGGTCGTACCGTGCACTCGCTTATCAAGGCTATGACACGCTACGAGAACACCAAGTTTGTGCTTATCTCACCACCGGAGTTGGCGCTCCCCGACTACATAAAGCGCGATGTCTTCGACCGCCTCGGTGTGGAGTACCGCGAGTCTAACGACATAGAGAGCGTCATCGGCGATGTAGATATCCTCTATATGACGCGTGTTCAGCAGGAGCGTTTCACAGACCTCGATGAGTATGAGCGTGTTAAGAATTGCTTTGTGCTGGATGCTGCGAAGATGCGTCTTGCGAAGGAGCATATGGCGGTGCTTCACCCACTGCCTCGTGTCAACGAGATTGCCATCGACGTAGATGCCGACCCACGTGCCGCATACTTCCGCCAGGTTGAGAATGGTAAGTTTGTGCGTATGGCGCTCATCCTCAAACTTTTGCAGTGGCAGAAGGAGGAGGCTAAGGAGTTCCCACAGCACGGCGAGGCTATGAACTGCAAGTGTCCTAATCCACTTTGTATATCCAACCTTGAGCCAGTGCGCAAGCGTTTTGAGAATGTGGATGGGGTAGTGCGCTGCACCTATTGCGAAAGTCAAGCCAATTTCTTGTGATAAGGGGTCGATTGCTGCCCCTAACAAAAAATGCCACCAATGGGACGTACGCCAAGTACTACCCATCGGTGGCATTTTTGCCGAGTGTTGCACTCGGCACCCTTCTGACAAGAAATTGGGTATAACCGCTAATTGAGGTGGCGTTGATAGTGTTGATGGGTAGAGATGGGTAGAGATGGGGAGTTATGGGGAGTTATGGGGAGTTATGGGTAGTTATGGGTAGTTATGGGTAGTTATGGGTAGTTATGGGTAGTTATGGGTAGTTATGGGTAGTTATGGGGGTACCTATCTCTCCCTATCATTCCCCATAAATCCGCATCCCATATCGCTCCAGCGGAGCGACACCATTACTAATTACTAATTACTCACTCCTCATTAGAAATACTCCTCGCGGTAGGTGTAACTATCACGCAGGTTGTCAAATTCCCAGCCGTCGAGTTTCAAGGTCTCACTCTCCGCGGTGATGTCATAGCGCTTGGCGATGGTCGTGCATAACTCCTCCCACGATATGAGGCGTGGTGTGGTGCGCACAACACCCTCGGGATACCAATCCGTGATAGGCAGTCCGAAGAACTCTGCAAAGGCATTCACGCACATTGCCGTGGCATTAGCCTTGCCTTGCAGTGAGTAACCCGCGATATGTGGCGTGGCAAGCATCGCGTGGTGCAATACTTTGAGGTCTATCTCGGGCTCGCCCTCCCACACATCGAAGATGTAGCGGTGTCCGCTATACATCGCCGCACGGTTGTCCACAACACCGCCGCGTGAGGCGTTGATGATGGTGGTGTGTGGTGGCATATGTTGCAGCAGTGCTGCGTCTACGAGGTGGCGTGTAGTCTTGTCGTAGGGGGTGTGGAGCGTTATGATGTCGCACTGCTTGGCGATATCCTCAATGTCGTAGAACTCGCCACCTTCGCGCTCCTGACGTGGTGGGTCGCACTCCATAACCCTAAAACCCCAATGTCGGGCATACTGCGACACTAACGAGCCTACGTTTCCAACACCTACAACACCCAATGTATAGTCGCTTGGCGCTGCGCCATCGGTAGTTACCACCTGATGCAATACCGCTGCCACCCATTGCAATACGCCTCGGGCGTTGCAGCCTGGTGCTGAGCACACTGCGATGTTATTCTTACGGCAGTAGTCGAGGTCTATATGGTCGGTGCCTATGGTCGCTGTGGCAACAAACCTCACACGCGAGTTGTCCAGAAGTGCTCTGCCTACATATGTGCGTGTGCGGATTATCAGCGCATCGGCATCCTTGACATCGTCGTGTGTGATGTCCAAACCTGGCAGATATACCACCTCGGCATGCTGCTCCAAAATGCCCTTGATATAGGGAATTGCGCTATCTATGACCACCTTCATATTGCGTCTTAAAATGCTTTAATAGTAGGATAAATTTTTAGCAAAGATAGCGATTATATACAAAAAATTACTAAATTTGCGTGATATTTCTATATGTGGTAAAATTTTTTCACATAGCGAGATAGCAAAACTTAACGTTAACTAATTCTTTGATATGGCTATGGAGCATAAGAAGTTTGATCCTAATGGTGCGATACACGACAATGGTAACTATTTTGGTATCCCACTAACTCCCAACGAGGCAGCATTGGTGCTTATCTCAGCACCGTGGGATGTCACGGTGTCGGAGCGTGCTGGAAGTTCTTATGCCCCCGATGCCATCATCGAGGCTTCGCGAAGTGTCGACTTCTTCGAGCCTATGGCGCCTTATGCCTGGCGTAAGGGTATCGCCACTGTGCCTATAGACTACTCGATTCAGGATATGTCCCACCGTCTGCGTTCCGATGCCGAGCGCATAATAAAAGCCTACAAAAACTGTTCATCGATGATTGATGGTCTTGTCTACGAGCGTCGCTTACGTCGTGTCAACGAGGCCTCGGAGGTTGTAAACATCAACATCCACGAGCAGGCAGCACATTGGCTTGCCAAGGGTAAGATTGTGGGTCTTGTGGGAGGTGACCAGTCTACGGCATATGGCAACATCCGCGCCGTGGCGGAGCATCACAAGCATATCGGCATCCTGCACATAGACTCTACGTGTGACCTCCGAGAGCAGTATCAGGGTTTTGAGCACTCCCACGCCTCGGTTATGCACAACGTCTTGCGCGATGTGGAGGGTGTGGAGCGTCTGGTAGGTGTTGGCGTTCGTGCCTTCAGCCCTGCGGAGTGGGAACGTGCCGAGAGCGATGAGCGCATAAGGCTCTTCACAGGACAGCAGATATGGTCAGGCCATTTCGAGGGTGTGCTGTGGTCTACGATGTGTGACAAGATTATCGCCGAATTACCGCAAAAGGTCTACGTCTCGTTGGATATCGACGGTCTAACGATAGAGTGCTCACCACACACAGGTACATCGGTGGCTGGTGGTCTTCGCTTCCCCGAGGTGGTATATCTTTTGGGCAAGGTTGTGGACTCGGGACGAGAGATTGTGGGCTTCGACCTCACGGAGGTAGTCCCCGACTTGGAGGATAAGACCGATGCCGCTGTGGCAGCACGTTTGCTCTACAATATGTGTTGTATGGCGCTCAAGAATCACCCAGGACCGGAGGTGCTGTAAGTTAGTAGTGAGTAATTAGTAATTAGTAATTAGTAGTGAGTAATTAGTAATGGTGTTGCTCCGTTGGAGCGATATGGGATGCGGATTTATGGGGAATGATAGGGAGAGATAGCCCCCCATAACTACCCATCACTCCCCATAACTACCCAATGATAATAACCGACGAGAATAACAATATTTACGAATAAATAAATTAGACAATATGTTTACAAAGTTTGGTCGCGTGAAGCGCAGTCATATTCTCTCACAGCAGGGACGTAGTTTTCTGCAGGCTCCGTGGGCGGGAGGTATAGTGCTTATAATATGTGTTGTGGTGGCGATGCTCCTGGCAAATCTCCCTGCAACAAGCGAGATGTACCACCATCTGCTTCATATGGAGTTGGGATTGTATGTCGACGGTGACTTGTTCCCACGAGGTATGAACCTCGAGAAGATTGTCAACGATGGTCTTATGGTGGTCTTCTTCTTCACCGTAGGTCTTGAGATTCGCCGTGAGATTTCGGATGGCGAGTTGTCAACGCCCAAGAAGGCTATTCTCCCCGTTATCGCAGCAATGGGAGGTATGGTAGTCCCAGCGCTTATCTACGCATTCTTCAACGCTGGTACAGAGGTCGCTAACGGCTGGGGTATCCCTATGGCTACGGATATCGCCTTTGCCATAGGTATTATGTCGCTGCTGGGTAGCCGTGTGCCTATCTCGCTGAAGGTGTTCCTAACGGCGTTGGCTGTGGCGGATGACCTTGGTGCTATCCTCGTTATCGCACTCTTCTATGGCGAGACCCCCGATATGATGCTTTTGGGCATAGCACTGCTTATTATGGTGGGTATATACTTTATGCGTCGCCTCGGTGAGTTCCGTATGGTTGCATACCTCATCCCTGCGTGTGTAGTGTGGATATTGTTCTACTATTCGGGTGTCCACGCCACCATCTCGGGTGTTGCTATGGCTATGCTCATCCCCACAGAGCCTCGCTACAGCCGCTCCTACTTCTTGCATAAGGCCGACATCATCGAGAAGGGCTTCAAGGATGCCGATGCCATTGAAAATGAGAACGAGGCTGAGGAGTCACGCCACTACTATCTGCGTCGTATGACACAGATTTCCAATGGCGCGCAGGGTATGAGCCACCGTGTGGAGCATATGCTGATGCCATACGTAAACTTCGTTATTATGCCAATCTTTGCCCTCGCAAATGCTGGTGTATATATCACGTCTGCCGAGTATTTCAACATCTTTGAGCACTCTGCGGAGTTGGGCTCTATAGGTATGGGTATCTTCTTTGGTCTTGTTATTGGCAAGCCGTTAGGTATCTCGCTTTTCAGCCTCTTGGCTGTTAAGTTGGGTATCGCGGATAAGCCTGCTGGAGCATCGTGGTTGATGTTCTTGGCTGTGGCGTGTTTGGGAGGTATCGGTTTCACAATGTCTATCTTTGTCGATAACCTCGCCTTCGACAAGGCTACACACCAGACGTTCATAGATATGGGTAAGATTGCCATCCTCATAGCCTCTACGGTGGCTGCTGTGATGGGTACTATACTGATATCCTTGGAGGCTAAGCACGAGAAAATTGAGTAACACAGAAACTAATATAGATATGAAGAAGATATTTTCCGTGGCGCTTGCCATCGTTGTATTGGTTGTAGCGTGCAACAAGCCACAGGCTACTGTCGAGAAGCCGCTGATGCAGAATAGCGCCGACTCTATGTCCTATGTCATAGGTCTGAACTTAGGCGCTAACCTCATTGGCATCGACTCGTTGCTTAATGTCGAGGCTGTCTGCGCAGGACTTCGTGATGCCTATGTTGCCGAGGCTAAGTTAAACCCCGAGGAGGCGCGTGCCGCATACCTCAAGTATTTGAACTACGACATCTACGAGCGTGTGGATGCCTTCGAGAAGCAGTTCCTGGCAGATTTGCGTAAGGAGGATCGTAAGTTTGTTGCCACCTCTACGGGTCTTACCTACAAGGTGCATACGTTGGGCGATATGAAGAAGGTGGTGCGTAACAACCGCGATACCATCCTTGTGCGCTACCGTGCTCTGAACGTGGCAGGCGAGATTGTCGACACTACATATCTCAATGCCGATACTCTGCGTATCGCAGTGGGTGAGATGCCACGAGGCGTTATCGAGGCGTCGAAACTCATCGGCGAGGGTGGTCATATGGAGGCGTGGGTACCTTCGCGTCTGGCATTTGGCTCTGCGGGTTGTGATTCACTGGCTATCTTGCCAAATACGATGTTGTACTATGAGTTGTGGCTCATAGACATCGAAGGTCGATAATTATTTACTAATCAATAAGATATGAAGAAAATTTTTGTAATGCTATGAGCTGTCGCAGCACTAGTATCGTGTGGCAATGGTGAGCGCGAATTCTACTTCGAGGGCTTCGAGAATAGGGTATACAATGACCCCGAGGCAGAGTTCGATACATTGTCTTATGCCGTAGGTATGAATATGGGTCTGAGTATGGTGTTGCACCCTGCGGGTAACATCTTCGACCTCGATGTCGTAGCCAAGACCTTCAACGAGGAGATGTCTAAGGAGGTGGTAGACAAGGAGTTTATAAAGCAGAATCAGGAGTATCTCCAGCGCTTCTACAACGAGAAGTTACAGAAGGTGATTATGGCACGCCGCTTTGCCGCTGCTCAGAAGGAGGATGCTATTATGCCATCAGTCTTCGACAATGGTGAGTATGCCGTTGAGAAGGTCTCTAATGCTTTTGGCTACGATATGGCAAACCACGTTCGTAAGTCGGAGTTTCCTGTAAACCTCCACTGGATGATGCGCGCTATGGAGGATGCAAAGAATGTTAACAACGAGAAGATTGTCGACGACTTTATGGCGTTGGAGTCTATGACCTTCCGCCGTGTGATGACCAACTACTTCACAAAGGAGTATCCCGAGCATATGGCCGAGCGCAGTGATAAGTGGTTTGAGGCGTTGTCTAAGAAGCGTGGTGTTCATATGTTGGCTGTGGAGGGTGATACTCTCTACTACCGTGTCGATAAGGC
>JAFOCZ010000173.1 GCA_017380955.1 Alistipes sp. | reverse complement strand
CGTGCGCCTCCTCGGTATGAACAGTTTATTTTATGGGGAGAGATGTGGAGTTATGGGTTAAGATGAGTTACTATGGGTTAATATGTGGGAGCGTTCCCTATAACTACCCATAACTACCCATCATCCCCATAGAAACCCATAGAAACTCAACGCTTTCAGTGTGCGCCCAGCGAGGAGATCCCTCGGCTACGCTCGGGATGACATAGAGGAGCGAGATATTTTGTTGTCAGAAGGCTGCAGATGCAACGCTCAGCAAAAATCCCGACGATGGGCTGTACTAAGCGTACTGCTCATTGTCGGGACTTTTTGTTAGCGGAAGCAGATGTCTGCCTTATCTTGCCAAATTATAATGCCATTAACATTAATAACTGCGCCGTCAAAACTCGCAAGAACATAACCACTGGGTATACAGTAGCATAACTTACGGCTGGCATATCGTTACCTGATGATACGCTGGCGAAGCCGAGGGCTGGAGGGTCGGTCATAGAGCCGGCCATAAGACCCATCATAGTGTAGTAGTTGAGTTTGAACTTAAGACGTGCGAGAAGCGCTACGAGGACAAGTGGCAACACGGTGATGATAACACCATAGCCTACCCACTTGTAACCACCGCCTACAACAGCATCCACGAAGCCATCACCAGCACCGATACCTACGGCTGCGAGGAACATAGCAAGACCTATCTCACGCATCATAAGGTTAGCACTCATAGTGGTGTAGGTAACAAGGTGGAAGTGTGGACCAAAGCGACCAAGAAGGATGGCGATGATAAGTGGACCACCTGCCAAACCAAGTTTCACAGGCTGTGGGATGTTCATCAAAGGCACTGAGCCGAGCAACACACCGAGGGCGATGCCGATAAATACTGGCAACAAGTTAGGGTGGTCGAGTTTCTTGAGTGAGTTACCAAGAGCCTTCTCAGCCTGTGCAACGGCAGCCTCAGGACCTACAACCATAACCTTATCACCCACCTGGAGTTCCATACCCTGATATGGGATAAGGTCGACACCAGCACGGTGAACACGGGTGATGTTGATACCATAGCGTGTGCGGAGACGGAGGTCGGCGAAGGTCTTACCGTTAACATCCTCGCGTGTGATGAGGATACGGCGTGACACGAGAGGTGTAGACTGCATAGCCGTAGCACCCCACTCGTCGCGGGTCATCTCGATAGGCTTACCGAAGAATGCAAGGATTGCCTCGCTATCCTCCTCGGTACAGATAACACGCAAGCGGTCACCGATAACAAGTTCTGAGTTACCATCTGCCATAACAATCTCGCCAGACTTGTGCATAATACGCGAGATTACGAACTGGCGGTTGATGAGCATATGTGCCACGGCGATGGTCTTACCTGCGAGCATCTCGTTTGTAAACTCCACAGAGTAGCGCTGTGGGAGGTTTGTCTCGCTGCTCATCGCTGCCAAGCCCTCGTCCTCCTTCTTGAAGTCTACGCGGAGAACATAGCGCATAATGATCATCGTGGTGATGATACCCACAACACCCAAAGGATATGCCACAGCATAACCCAATGAGATGGAGTTGGCGATGGTAGGGTCAGACATACCCGAATCGGCATATGCCTGCTGCGCAGCACCAAGACCTGGGGTGTTGGTCACCGCACCCGAGAGCACACCGACCATAGTAGGAAGTGGCTCACCTGTGATGAGGTGAATAGTATAGGCCGTAGCCACGCCAAGGAATATCACCAGCGCCGCAAGACCTATGAGTTTCAGACCTCCACTCTTGAGCGAAGAGAAGAAACCAGGACCTACCTGCAAACCGATGAAGAACACAAAGAGTATCAAACCGAACTCCTTGATAAAATGCAATGTGTCGTGGTGGATAGTACCCGAGTCAAGGAAATGACCGAAAGCGATACCCGTAAAGAGAATCCAGGTCATACCGAGCGAGATACCCTTAATCTTAATACGACTAAGAGCAATACCCGAAGCAATAACCGCCGCCAACACAAATACAGTGTGAGCAATGGACGGGTGCATAGGGTCACCACTACCCATAATCACAGTTTTCAACCAATTGAAATCCATTATGTTTATTATGTTTTTGGGTTATAAGTTCTAAATAAAGTTACAGGGTGCGCATTTTCGTACGCAAATAGTCGGCACAAAGATATACATTATTTCTGAATATTCAACAAAACCGCCACAATAAACACCAACACAACGCCTCCTGAGGGGTATTGGGTGGCGAGGTTGCATATTTTTTTGGTGGTTATAAAATAAATGTGTATCTTTGCGAGGTTAAACCAACGTGATACATATAATTTAACTAAATAACATTTACGTATGACTATTACAGCATCAGACATCAAGATTGGTATGTGCGTGGAGATGGATGGCAAGACATTCATCGTTGTAGACTTCCAGCACTGCAAGCCAGGTAAGGGCCCTGCTTTCGTTCGCTCTAAACTCAAGAACCTCGAGAATGGTAACGTTCTCGACAAGACATTCTCTTCAGTATCTCAGAAGATCGAGCAGGTACGTGTAGAGCGTCGTCCATACCAGTTCACCTATGAGGATGACCTCGGTGCACACTTTATGCACACCGAGACCTTCGAGGAGATCAACATCGACAAGAACCTTATCAACAACTCAGACCTTATGGCTGATGGTCAGATTGTCGAGGTTATGTTCCACACCGAGAAGGAGACTGTTCTCTCAGCAGAACTTCCTCCAATCGTAGATATGGAGGTTACCTACACTGAGCCAGGTGTACGTGGCGATACCGCTTCTACAAACTCATTGAAGGCTGCTACAGTAAACACAGGTGCTATCGTTAAGGTGCCATTGTTCATCAACACTGGTGACAAGATCCGCGTAGACACCCGCACCCGTGAGTACTACGAGCGTATTAAGTAATTAGTTGCTCAGGCAAGTATGGAGTCCGACTGATGAGGTCGGGCTTTTTTTTTAATTAGTAGTGAGGAATGAGGAATTAGTAATGTGTCGCCTCTGCGAGGCGATAATAAAGTGAAAAGTGAAAGGTGAAAAGTATGGTGCGCTAAAGCGCTGAGTTTTATTATGGGGATTTATGGGGACTAATAGGGATTTATGGGGAATTACCCATCTCTACCCATCTCTACCCATAACTACCCTGACACAAGAAATGTCATT
>JAFOCZ010000172.1 GCA_017380955.1 Alistipes sp. | reverse complement strand
GTTGCTCATAACAGCCGACTTGCTGATTACCGACTACTCAAGTTCTATGTTCGACTTCTCGCTTATGCGCAAACCTTGTATGCTCTATGCTATAGACGCTATGCAATATGACCGTGGCTACTACTTCAGCCTCTCGGAGTTACCATATCCTCTTGCCTTGAGCGAGGATGAGTTACTCGAGAATATCGAGGAGTTTAACAATGACTTCTATTTTGAGAGGTTGCAACACTTCTTTATCAACAAGGTAGGCTCTATGGAGCGAGGTTTGGCTTCGTATGAGATTGCCGAGTGGATGCGTAAACATTCGATAAAGGGATAAATAAAGGGTCTGTCCAACAATTTGGAACAGACCCTACCTTTTAAAAGCCGTATAACAAGATTCCTCCTATTTGAGTGGGGAATCAGGCTCTTTCGCCATCACAGCGTAAAACATCCTATCGACAAATCCTGGCACAAACTTCTTGAGAAAGTGTGTAGCACGACCCTCCCACTCCATAAGGCAGAGACGCTTACGGCGATGTATGCCTCGCGCAACGATATACGCCACCTCCTCGGGAGTCATCATCTTAGACTCGTTGCGTGGTGTCTCACCCTGCTGCGAGCCATCGGCGGTGAGGGCTGAGAAGCGGACATTAGAGGCTGTGAAACCCGGGCACGCCGTCATAACGTGAACACCCTTCTTCAAATTCTCAATGCGTATGGTGTCGAGGAAGCCGGTCATAGCATATTTAGATGCCGAGTATCCCGTGCGACCCGGAAGTCCGTGGATGCCGGCGACTGATGATATGCCAACGATAGAGCCCTTAGATTTCTGAATCCACGGCAGAGCATACTTGGTGCAGTTTACAGTACCCCAGAAGTTTACGTCCATAAGTCTGTGGAGCACCTTGAGGTCGCAATCATCAAAGAGCGCACGCATAGAGAGTCCTGCGTTGCATATCAACACATCAACACCTCCGAAAGCCTCTACAGCCCTATCGATGAGTCTTTTGCAATCCTCCTCGCAGACCACATCACAAGCCGAATATACCACCTCGCCACCCGATGCGCTAATCTCCGTGGCTATACGTTGCAACTCATCCTCACGACGTGCCGCCATAACCACCTTAGCACCCATCGCAGCATATTGGCGTGCCATAGCCTCGCCAATTCCCGACGATGCACCCGTCACGACTACAACCTTTCCGTTTAAGTATTTTTTCATTCTTTCTCCTGTTCATTAATAGTTACCGTCAACCCATCATAGGCAAGATAGACACCCTCGGGGAGATGCTGCTCCGCCACAGCGTGGAGACCTATTCTGTGGGACATATGTGTAAGGTAGGCACGCTCGGGGGCCACACGGCGTATCACCTCAAGAGCCTCGGCAACAGAGAAGTGCGAATTATGACTCTCCCACCTCAGCGCATTGACAACCAACACCTTAACACCCTGCAACTTGGCAATCTCCTCATCGGCAATAGCATTCATATCCGTGAGATATGCCAACTCTCCAAAGCGGAAGCCAACGGAGCGAAAACGCTCGGAGTGGCTACCCACAACTGGCATAACCTCCACATCTGCTACTACAAACGGCTTATCCTCGGCAATAGTATGCAACTCTATCTCTGGCACACCACGATACTTATCCTCGGAGAAGGCATAGTGGAAGTCACGACGTATGCTCGTGATGGTAGGCTCATTGCCATAGATGTGCATAGTGTGTATAACGGGGAAATCCACAAAGTTGAAGGCACGAACATCGTCGATGCCGCCAGTGTGGTCCTTATGTTCGTGGGTGAGAAGAATGGCGTCGATATGCGTAACACCCTCACGCAACATCTGATAGCGGAAATCGGGACCTGCGTCTATAATAAATCGCTTGCCACCCATCTCCACCATTGCTGCGGTGCGCAGTCTTCTGTCGCGCCCATCCTCGGAGCGACAAACCTCGCATTTGCATCCTATAACCGGAACTCCCTGAGATGTTCCTGTACCTAAAAAAGTAAGTTTCATAGCGACAAAGATATGAAAAATATGGCAAACTTCCCCCATCCCGAGAGCCATAGTGTGGAAAAATAGGACAAAATACTTACGACTGTTATTTTTGTAACAACTAATAATTCACAGTGTTAAAAAGTTAACAACGAAAATTCTATGATATTTCACTATAAATATGTAACTTTGCACCGATTTTTGTCGAGCGTGAAGTCTGCTATGCTCTCTGAGGCCTCATTTTAGAGGTTGCAGAGTACCCCAAAGGGGTAACAGAGAGCGGACACAACGAGGCAAAAAACAGAGAAAGAGAGATTTAGAAAATAAATTTTACTTGATTATAGAATATGGCAGAAAAGAAATTTATCACGTGCGATGGTAACTACGCAGCGGCGCATATTGCTTATATGTTCTCTGAGGTAGCAGCCATCTACCCTATCACCCCATCTTCAACAATGGCAGAACTTGTTGACGAGTGGTCGGCACAGGGTAAGAAGAACATCTTTGGCGACACCGTTAAGGTCGTAGAGATGCAGTCGGAGGCAGGTGCTGCAGGTGCAGCCCACGGCTCATTGCAGAGCGGTGCTTTGACATCAACATTTACCGCATCACAGGGTTTGTTGTTGATGGTTCCTAATATGTATAAGATTGCTGGTGAGTTGCTCCCAGGCGTGTTCCACGTATCGGCACGTTCGTTGGCTGCTCAGGCACTCTCAATCTTCGGTGACCACCAGGATGTTATGGCAGTACGCCAGACAGGTTTCGCTATGCTTGCAACATCTTCTGTTCAGGAGGTT
>JAFOCZ010000171.1 GCA_017380955.1 Alistipes sp. | reverse complement strand
GCATCAACAAGTTTGGTCTTGTAGATAAGGTATCATACGTCTCTACAGGTGGTGGTGCGTTGCTCGAGTATATGGAGGGCAAGGAACTTCCAGGTGTAGCAGCCATCCGCAAGTAATTTGTTGTGATAAGGCAGCATCTGCACCCTCTAAATCGTTGGTGTCAATGGGCAGTACGCCTAAGTACAGCCCATCGCCACCGCCTCTTAAGCGAGGGCACATCTACTGCCTTCTAACAACAAATTGAATTTGCCGTTATAAGGGATCATCTTCGGCACCAAACTCATTGTCTCGAATGGGGATGTACGCTAAGTACACCCCCATCCGCGCCAATTTCGATTTGGCACCAAATCTAACCCCTTCTAACAACAAATTATACTCGCTAATGGAGGTGGTCGTAGGATGAGTTTCTATGGGTTTCGATGAGTTACTATGAGTTAATATGATAGTTCCCCATAACTACCTATCTCTCCCTATAACTCTCCACCGCACCATCCCTCCCCAAAAGATTACAAATTCAAATTTCAGATAGATGAAACGATTAACAATTTTTATTGCAACTGCACTTATGATGACAGCTTGCGCGACTGCCGACAAGCAGGTTCCTGCTATCGACAGCAACAACTTCGATGAGAGCATCGCTCGCAACGATGATTTCTACCAGTGGGCAACAGGTGGTTGGCAGAAGAACAACCCTCTAAAGCCTGAGTATTCACGTTACGGCTCTTTCGACGTACTTCGTGAGAACAACGAGATTCGCATCAACGAACTCTTCGACCAGATGTCTAAGACTACTGCCGAGTTTGGTACTGTGGAGCAGAAGATATCTGACCTCTACAAGATGGGTCTCGACGAGGAGCGTCTCAACCGCGAGGGTGCTGAGCCTATTCGCGAGGCTGTGACCGCTATCCTTGCTACCGAGGATCGCGAGGCTCTTATCGCCTCTATACCATCGCTTCACAACGATGGCATCGGCGTGTTCTTCGCAGGATATCCTGCTGCAGACCTCGCAGATAGCAATATGAACATCTTCTACCTCGAGCAGGGTGGTCTTGGTATGGGTAACCGCGATTACTACGTTGATGAGAAGAACGCAGAGATTAAGGCTGCGTACCGCACATACCTCGAGAAGATCTTCACACTTGCAGGTGTTGAGGGTGACATCGCAAAGATGGTTGAGGATGTAGTGGCTGTTGAGGATCGCATCGCCGAGAAGTCGTGGACAAACGTTGAGTGCCGCGACATCGTTAAGGGTTACAACCCTTGCACTATGGCAGACCTCCGTGCTAACTACAGCACTGTAAACTGGGATGCTTACTTCGGTGCATATGGCATCGAGAATCTCGAGAAACTTGTTGTTAGCCAGCCATCATCATTCGCAAATATTATGGATGTCCTCGCAACAATGCCTGTTGAGGCACTTCGTGCTTATGTTGCAGCACACTACATCGACGCTGCTGCATCATACCTCAGCGAGGAGTTTGCCGTAGCATCTTTCGAGTTCTTCGGCAAGACAATGTCTGGTACTCAGGAGATTCGCCCACGCTGGAAGCGCGCTATGGGTGTGCCTAACAATGTTCTCTCGGAGGCTGTAGGTCAGATGTACGTTGCTAAGTATTTCCCAGAGGAGGAGAAGGTGCGTGTAGAGACTATGGTTTCTAACATCCAGAAGGCATTCTCAAAGCATATCGAGGCTCTCGACTGGATGGGTGACGAGACTAAGGCTAAGGCACAGGAGAAACTTGCTGCCTTCACCGTGAAGATTGGCTACCCTAACAAGTGGAAGGACTACTCTACACTCGTTGTAGACCCTGCTAAGAGTTATTGGGCAAATGTCGTAGAGGCTAACCGCTGGTACACTGCCGACGCTATGGCAGAGGTAGGCAAGCCTGTAGACCGCGAGAAGTGGCTTATGCCACCACAGATGGTAAACGCATACTATATGCCTACAACAAACGAGATTTGCTTCCCTGCAGCAATCCTCCAGCCTCCATTCTACAACCCTAACGCTGACGACGCTGTAAACTATGGTGCTATTGGTGTGGTTATCGCACACGAGATGACTCACGGCTTCGACGACCAGGGCTCACAGTTCGACAAGGTTGGTAATATGAACGATTGGTGGACCGCTGAGGACCGCGCAGCATTCGAGGCTAAGACCAATGTCCTCGTTGAGCAGTTCAACGCTATCGAGATTCTCCCAGGCTTGTTCGCCGATGGTAAGTTCTCTTTGGGTGAGAACATCGCTGACCAGGGTGGTCTCCGCCTTGCCTTCACAGGTCTCACCGACTACGCGTGGGCAGAGGGTCGTCCAGCAGATATCGACGGCTTCACCGGCGAGCAGCGCTTCTACATTGGCTACGCTACTCTCTGGGCTCAGAACATCACCGACCAGGAGAAGGAGCGCCTCACAAAGGTTGACGTACACTCTTTGGGTCGCAACCGTGTAAACGCTACACTTCGCAATATCCAGAGTTTCTACGATGCTTTCGGCATCACAGAGGAGGATGCGATGTATATGCCTGTTGAGGAGCGTGTTATCATCTGGTAATTTTTGATGATAAGGCAGCATCTGCTGCCGCTAACAAAAATAAATGAGAAAGGGCAGTACGCTTAAGTACAGCCCTTCCTCATTTTTTTTTGCCGAGCGTTGCATCTACTACCTTCTAATCAAAAATTAAATTTGATGTTATAAGCCGCAATCTGCGGCACATCCAAAAAGACAACCACCCAGGGCTGTACTTCGTGTACTATCCTCTGTATGTCATCCTGAGCGGAACGAAGTGTAGTCGAAGGATCTCCTCGTTATATACATCGCTGACAACGTCATATTGAGCGTAGCGAAATATCTCTCGGAGAGGATCTTGCGACTTACTCTCCGAGAGATTCTTCACTGCGTTCAGAAAGACACGCTGACAATGTGTGGACTGCGAG
>JAFOCZ010000170.1 GCA_017380955.1 Alistipes sp. | reverse complement strand
TCTACGGGCCTCGACTTAGACGAGATTTAATTAGTAGTGAGTAATTAGTAATTAGTAATGGAGTCGCTCCGATGGAGCGATGTTAAAGTGAAAGGTGAAAAGGGAATACTGAAAAGTGTGGTGTCTGTGACGCGTGTTTATTAGTTGTAAATGTCATCCTGAGCGAAGCATAGCGAAGTCGAAGGATCTCCTAAATACAACCCGCAGACAACGAGGTGATTCCTCGACAGGCTCGCAGTGACATATAAATATAATTCCATACTTTTTCCTTTTCACCTTTCAGTTTTCACCTTTCAGTTTGTAAGCGTTATGTTTCTACCTACAACATCAAAAGAGGTTGAGGCTCGAGGATGGGACGAGTTGGATGTCATCATCTTCTCGGGCGATGCTTATATCGACCACCCAGCCTTTGGTCCTGCGGTTATAGGTCGCATCCTCGAGGCGGAGGGCTACCGTGTGGCTATAGTGCCACAGCCTAACTGGCGTGATGATTTGCGTGACTTCAAGAAGTTGGGCAAGCCACGTCTCTTCTTTGCCGTTACGGCGGGCGCTATGGACTCTATGGTCAACCACTATACGGCAAACCTGCGTCTGCGCTCCAACGATGCCTATACACCGGGTGGCAAGGCGGGATTCCGCCCCGACCGCACGGTAGATACCTATACGCAGATTCTCAAGAAGTTATACCCTCATACCCCTGTGGTGGTGGGAGGTATAGAGGCGTCGTTGCGCCGTCTCACACACTACGACTATTGGAGCAATAGTCTGCAGCGTTCGATATTGGCGACGTCGGGAGCCGATTTGCTTATCTATGGTATGGGTGACAAGCCTATCCGCGAGGTGGCAAAGGCTCTGCGTAATGGCTTTAATATGAAGTTGTTGCGTGGTTTGCGACAGGTGGGATTCCTCGCAGATAAGGAGTACGTAGAGCGCCTCTATAACCAGAGTAGCAAAGTGCTGAGCACCTATGAGGAGTGTGTTGAGGATAAGGCAAAGTTTGGCGAGAACTTCACAGTTATCGAGACCCTCAGCAATATGATGGAGTGCAACACCACGCTTATAGAGGGTGTTGGTGATAAGTATGTGGTTATCACACCACCACACGAGACCCTCACAACCGAGGAACTCGACCACTCGTTCGACTTGCCATATGAGCGTGCGCCACACCCACGATATAAGGGTAAGGGTGATATCCCTGCGTGGGAGATGATAAAGCACTCTATAAACATCCACCGTGGCTGCTTCGGCGGTTGCTCGTTCTGCACCATCTCGGCACACCAGGGTAAGTTCATAAACTCACGCTCGGAACGCTCTATCCTCGAGGAGGTTAAGCGTGTGGTGGCGATGCCCGACTTCAAGGGTTACATATCGGATATCGGTGCGCCATCGGCGAATATGTATGGTATGCGAGGCAGGGATGAGAGCCTCTGCAAGCGTTGCAAGCGCCCATCGTGTCTCCACCCAAAACTATGCCCAAATATGAACAACGACCACTCGCGACTTATCGACCTATATCGTAAGGTGCGCGAGGTTAAGGGTGTCAAGAAGGCGTTCATTGGTAGCGGTATTCGTTATGACCTCTTCGATGATTCGAACTACTTCGATATCGTTGTTAAGTACCACACCTCGGGACGTCTGAAGGTAGCACCCGAGCATACCGAGGATGGCGTGTTGAAGTTGATGCGTAAGCCTCAGTTCTCGATGTTCGAGGATATGCACCGCCGTTTCAAGCAGATATGCCGCCGCGAGGAGTTGAACTATCAACTTATCCCATACTTCATATCGTCGCACCCAGGATGCACCGAGCGTGATATGCAGTCGCTTGCGGATAAGGTACTCGGTAAGTTGAACTTCACGTTGGAACAGGTGCAGGATCTCACGCCAACGCCTATGACACTGTCGTCGGTGATGTTCTATATGGGTGAGAATCCTTATGATCACAAACCGCTATATGTGGCACGTTCTCAGGATGATAAGCGTCGCCAGAAGAGTTACTTCTTCGGTGGTGAGTTGCCAGCAGATAGGTCTCGCACCCAGCCTCAGTCGCGACACAACGCTTCGCGTCCACAGCGTAAGGACTCGAAGCGCGGAGGGTCGTCACGACCAAAACCACGCAGATAAAAGATAAGGGCTTGTCTAACCATAGACAAGCCCTTACTATTAGAATAGGTATTGTTCGCAGCGAACTCGCTCGATGAGTGTCTCAATCTCATTCCACGTCTCCTCGCTAAGCGTAGTGCCAACAACCTCGATAACCTTACCAGCCGTTATAGCACCTATAGTTCCGCATTGGCGTAGCGACAGCCCCTCGCACAGCGCCGTGAGGAATCCCGCAGCGTAGAAGTCACCAGCACCGGTGGTGTCTACGCGCTTTGCAGCAGCCATAATTCCCACCTCCACAATCTCATCGCCACGCTTGATAAGCGCACCACGAATACCGGTTTTCACAACCGTAAGTTCGCACATCTTGCCAATGTAGAGCAGTGCCTCCATTGCATCTCTGCAGCCGCTAAACTCATATGCCTCCTCCTCGTTGGCAAAGATGATATCGACATACCTCTCCACAAGGTCGTGCAGAAACTCTCGGTTTTCGCGCACTACGTTAAACGACGCAAGGTCTATGGCAACATTCAGTCCGTGCTGCTTGGCGCGTGCCATGGTTGTGCGGATAAGGTCGTGATCCTGAACAAGATATCCCTCAATGTAGAGAGCATCATAACCATCAAATACCGCTGCGTCGATATCCTCAGCCTGCAGGTCTGCGGCAGCACCAAGGTGTGTAACGAGAGTGCGCTCGCCATCTGCCGAGATCAGCGACAGACACTTGCCCGATGAGTGCTCCGAGCGCAGGATGAATGGCTCTACGCCAACGTTGCGCAGCGCCTGAATGTAGAAGTCTCCCGTAGAGTCCTCACCAACCTTGCCTATGAAGCCCACCTCGGTGCCGAGACGTGCCATAGTGCGGATGGTGTTACCCGCCGAGCCTCCCAACGACAGTGAGTGGGGTAGTCCTGCCACCGCCTTCAAGATGTCGGTCTGGAACTGATTGTCTACGAGGCTCATAGAGCCTTTGTCGAGTTGATATTGAGTAAGTACCTCGTCGCCAGAGAGGCTGATGAGCATATCAGTAAGGGCATTGCCAATGCCTATAATACGTTTCATCGTTGTTCCTGTGTAAAGATCCTAAAATTATACCGTACCTCAAAAAAAGGCTGCCTAACTTTCGGTTAGACAGCCCCTCTGATAAACATCTATAGATTAGATCTCACCCTCGCCACGGAAGTCCTCAACATTAACCTTTGATGTGAGAACGTCGATAGCCTTGCGAGACATATCGCTCTGGCGCTGTGTCATATCTGGAGTACGCTCAGCCTCGATAGCCGCTGGGTCTACCTCGCCGTTGATAGCGTCAACAACGAATACATAAGCACCTGCGCTACCCTTAACCTTAGTCTCAACACCTGTCTGGTATGTTGTAGCGATAGCACCTGCCAACGATGGCTCATACTTGCCGTCAACAGTGTTTACGTTGAACTTAACGCCTGTGAATGTGCCATTCTCAGCACCCTCGATAGCAGCATCCATAGCCATCTGTGATGCGATAGCCTCGTACTGCTTGTTGCGCTTGAGAAGAGTCTCGATAGCCTTGTCGTTCTTAGCCTGGTACTTGTTGTTGTCGATATCGGTAACCATAGCAACGTAGATTACGTTCTCGCCGTGGAAACTCTTGATGTCACCAACCTGTGCGTTGTAAGCCCAAACTGCGATGTTGCGTGAGTTAGAGATACCACGAACACCACGAGCGCGACCCTGCATAGGAACATAGTCGTTGCGGTTAGCAGTTGTGACAAGTACCTGGTAGTGAGCAGCGTTAGCAGCATCGTTGAAAGACTCTGCAGTGTTGCCAGCCTCAGCGATGAACTTATCTACGCTCTTAACGATAGCGTCGTTAGTAACAGCGCTTGCCTTGATAGTCTTCTCAACATCTGCAGTGAGAACGAAGCGAGCCTTGTCACCAACCTTTGTAATCTTAACTACAGCAGGCTTGTGGTTGTAGGTGTATGTGAATACGTCACCAACCTTCTTGCCGATGAAGTTCTTAGCGTCAGTCTCAGACATCTGAGCCATCTGGCGTGAGTCTGTAGCAACCTCTACAGCGTTCTCCAACTTTGTAAAGTCGCCACCGAGAGTCTTAACCTCCTCAGCCAACTCCTTAGCCTCGATGATGTTTGCTGCTGCAACAACCTCAAACTCATAAGACTCTGGAACAGTAACGTCAGAGATAAGGTAACTTGCGCTCCAAGTCTTATCCTCCAACACTGGGCCGTAGTTCTTCTTAGCCTTGATAGCCTCCTGCACCTTAGGATCTACGTTCTCGAACTTCTTGTATGTGTCAGCCTTACCGCCGATTGCGCGTACAGCCTGCTTGATAGCCTCGCTATCGCCCTTAGCCTCTGCAACCTTCTGGTCTACAGCCATAATCTGCTTCTCAACCTCAGCCATATCATCCTCAGTAGGCTCGATGTCGAATGCAACGTAGCGGAGTGAACGTGCGCCATAGTTAGCGTTCTCGCGCTTGTTCTGCTCGTAGTAAGCGTTGATCTCCTCCTCGCTAACCTCTACCTCAGCCATTGCGCTGTAAGGTACCAATACGTAGCGACCATCGAAAGTGGTAGCGCCGTTACGCATAGCATCCTCAACCTCCAAGCGGTTTACGTAGTTTGCTGCGCTGTATGCTGCTGCAAACTTCTCGTAAGAGAGGTTAAGAGCAATAGTAGGAAGGTTTGCAACCCACTGATTCTGAATCATAGCGGTCATCTGCTCAGCAGGAATGCCATACATACGATACATCTCAGCAACACGCTGGCTGTATACCTTTGCATAGTTCTTGATGTCCTCATCAGCAACGCCAAGACCTACATTCTCCAAAGCCTCCTTTGTGAAAGCGTTGAACACTGCAGTCTGGTAAGCATAGTCAGACTTGTTGTCCTCAGAGAGACCTGAATCGCGGAAAGTCTCCTGATACTTAGCATAAGTAGAGGCCTTAACCTCCTCGCCGTTAACTGTCAAAACAGTCTTGTCCTCTGGGATCTCGCTTCTACGGCTCTGCATAGAGAGCTGATCACCAAGAATAAACGCTACAAGTACGAGTCCAATGATAACTGAAAGGACGATACCGAACTTGGTTCTCAATGTGTTTAATGATGCCATAAAATTTATTGTTTTTATTGTTTTGTCTTTATATTCAAATAAGCCTTCAAAGGTAGTAATTTTTTATTAAACAACACTATAAATCAGCCGAAAAAATCTAATAACACCTATTTATATAGTAAAATAGGCATTTTATCACATAAAAATAGGGAATGCCAAACCCTAAAGTTAGACATTCCCATACTTTCAAAAGTTGTAAACCCCTATAGGATTTCAATCTTATTTACATTCTATCTCGACCAAATCAAGGCGCGATCCATCGCGGTGGAGAATCTTTATGGAGAACATTTCGTTCTCTAAAGTCTCACCCTCCTGAGGTATGCCACCGTGCTCGGCGATGATATATCCAGCCAAGGTGTCATACTCCTCGCTCTCGGGGATACCCAACGAATACTCCTCGTTGAGGTAGTCAACCTCCAGACGTGATGAGAATATCCAGTGACGCTCCTCGACTCTCTTCTCCACCAAATCCTGAACATCGTGCTCATCCTCAATCTCTCCGAAAATCTCCTCCAACACATCCTCCAATGATATGATACCTGCCGTACCGCCAAACTCGTCGATGACAACGGCGATGCTTGCTCGGCGCTTGGTGAAGGTCTCGAGCATTGCCTGCAGAGGCATAGTCTCGGCAACGTAGATGGTCTTGATGAGGATATCGGAGATGCAGGTTGGTCGTTCGAAGAGGCTCTTCGAGTTAACATATCCGATGATGTTGTCTATGGAGTCGTGCCATACGAAGATTCGTGAGTAGTTACTCTCCACAAAGCGCTCCGTAAGTTCCTCGATAGTCGTAGACTCAAGGTCTACAGCCTCCACATCCACACGCTGCACCATACAGTCACGAACACGCAAGTCGGCGAAGTCCAAGGCGTTCTGCAACAGGCGGATATCCTGCTCATCCTCGCTGTCGGCAGCCACATTATCACCCTCTACCAATGATGCTAAGTCGTCGCGGTTGAACTCCGTAGGCTCCTTGCGAGTCTCGATGCGTGTTCCCGTAAGGCGGATAAGGCCATAGGAGATGAGCGTCGTGAAGCGCGAGATAGGGTAGAGGATTATGTAGAGTACGTAGATGAGTGGCGAGAAGAGCGTATAGTAGAAGTTAGGGTTGTGGCGTACTATAGACTTAGGTATGTACTCGCCTATGAAGATGATGACAACGGTAGAGATTATGGTCTGCACCAATGTGTTCTCGATGCCGAAGCCTCGCAGCAGTAACATAGACATACTCATAGAGTAGATAACAAGTGCGATGTTGTTACCCACGAGGATTGTTGTGATGTAGTTGCTGGAGTTACGA
>JAFOCZ010000169.1 GCA_017380955.1 Alistipes sp. | reverse complement strand
GTATGGTATTCCGCGCTGCTTGCTCACAGGCCGACAAGTTCCAGGTTGTAGGTATTAACGACCTTTGCCCCGTAGACTACTTGGCATACATGCTCAAGTATGACACTATGCACGGTAAGTTCGAGGGTACTGTAGATTACTGCGAGGAGAAGAGCCTCCTTATCGTAAACGGTAACGAGATCCGCGTAACTGCAGAGAAGGATCCAGCAAACTTGAAGTGGAACGAGGTTGAGGCAGAGTATGTAGTAGAGTCTACAGGTTTGTTCCTCACAGCAGAGAAGGCTCAGGCTCACATCGCTGCTGGTGCTAAGTATGTAGTTATGTCTGCACCTTCAAAGGACGACACCCCAATGTTCGTATGCGGTGTTAACACCTCTGAGTATGCTGGTCAGCAGATCGTATCTAACGCTTCTTGTACTACAAACTGCTTGGCTCCTATCGCTAAGGTTCTCAACGATAACTTCGGTCTTGTAAACGGTCTTATGACTACCGTTCACTCAGTAACTGCTACACAGAAGACTGTTGATGGTCCATCATTGAAGGACTGGCGTGGTGGTCGCGCTGCTTGCGGCAATATCATCCCATCATCTACAGGTGCTGCAAAGGCTGTAGGTAAGGTTATCCCAGCGTTGAAGGGTAAGTTGACAGGTATGTCTATGCGTGTTCCTACTTTGGACGTATCAGTAGTTGACCTTACTGTAAACCTCGAGAAGCCTGCTACTTACGAGGAGGTATGTGCTGCTATGAAGCGCGCTTCAGAGAACGAGTTCAAGGGTATCCTCGGTTACACCGATGAGGCTGTTGTATCTTCAGACTTCCTCGGCGACGCTCGCACCTCTATCTTCGACGCTACTGCAGGTATCGCTATCAACGACACCTTTATGAAGGTTGTTTCTTGGTACGATAACGAGTGGGGTTACTCTAACAAGGTGTTGGATCTTATCTCAGTTATGAAGGCATACAACAAGTAATTTCTTGTGATAAGGCGCAATCTGCGTCACTTCACTAAAAGTAAGCATCCTCGGGCTGTACTTCGTGTACTATCCCGAGGATGCTTCTTTTGTGAAGTAACACATCTCACGCCTTCTGACAAGAAATTTGTTGTGTGGTTTGTACTATCCCGAGGGGATCTTCTTTTGCGATAGACCAAGCCTAACCCATTCTGACAAGAAATTTATTGTGTGGTTTGTCTATCCCTTGGTGGTTTCTTTTGCGATGTAACACATCTCACGCCTTCTGACAAGAAATTTATTACGCCCCAAATTCTCTACCCATAACTACCCATCTCTCCCTATCTCTCCCCAACCACACAAAAAAATAAGAGACAACATTGCTGCTGTCTCTTATCTCTCGGATGTAGTGATTTACTACTCCTCCTTGCGAACGATACGACGCTCCTTGATACGAGCCTTCTTACCTGTAAGATCGCGGAGATAGTAGATACGTGCGCGACGTACTACACCATACTTGTTAACCTCGATCTTGTCGATGTGTGGTGAGTAAAGAGGGAAGATACGCTCTACACCTACGCCGTTAGATACCTTACGGATGGTGAACATCTTTGTACGGCCAGAACCCTTAATCTGGATTACTACACCGCGGAAGCTCTGCAAACGCTCCTTGTTACCCTCTACGATACGGTAAGTTACTGTGATTGTGTCACCTGCACCAAACTGAGGTACATCTGCCTCACCCTTGGTCCACATCTTCTCGTTTACGAGTCTGATCAACTGATCCTTGTTCATTGTTGCAACTAATATTAAATGTTTAGCGTTCAACATTATCGCTGTGATGGCGCTACCATATTGTCACCCTCGACAATAATCCTCGGTAATCCTTCTTACGCCGTCACCCAATATAAGAGGTTGATACGGGGTGCAAAGATAGATAAAAATATTTATTTTGCAAAACTTCCACAAAAATATGTGGCACTTTGCACTGATAATCTACATATTGCGAATCTCGATGAATGTCTTCTCCAACCACGCCTTACCCTCCTCAACGTGGCGCGCGGTGTCGTCGCACTCCTCTGTGATAACGATGTCGGTGTTGCAGTCGTAGATGGTCTTACCCTTAGCGTCTATGATTCCGAAGCCCACAGGGTATGTCCAGTAGGCAAAGTGTGCGCAGCCCTCGGCACATATGTCGCGGCTGAAGGTAAACTGTGTGTGGCTGATGTTCATCTGCGCGAGCAGCGTCGCGGCGATGTCGGTTTGCGACATATACTCCTCCACGACCATAGGCTTTGTAACCGCACCACCAAGCCATATCATAGGTATACGGTGACGCTCCGAGGAGTGGTTGCCAATGGATGTGGGGTAGAGGGTGCTATGGTCCGGAACGAGGATAAGGAGCATATTCTCCCACGCCGCAGAGTTGCGGAGATGCTCCACAAAGTTGCCTATAGCCTCGTCGGTGTATGCAAAGGAGTTTAGGAGTTTGTTCTCCAGGCGTGAGTATGGCACTTCGTAGGGCTCGTGGCTACTGAGCGTAAGTATAGTCTCGAAACTTGGGCTATCGCTATGCTCTATGCGGCTGATAATCTCCTCGGCAGCGTAGTCGAGGACTATGTCATCGGCATATCCCCACTTCGAGTAGTGACCCTCGAGGCTCAGGCTCTTCTCATCCACAACCTCGCGATAGCCCGTAGAGAAGAGGTATGCGCGGGTGTTTGTGAAGTTGGAGTCACCGCCATAGAAGAAACGTGTGGTGTAGCCCTCGTCGTGGAGCGCTGCTGCCAGACCTGGGAGTTTGGCAGCCTTATTCGCAAGTTTCATAACCGACAGCGTAGGCTGTCCGGGGAAGCCACTGAGGATGGCGACGTTGCCACGGTCGGTGCGGAACGACGAGGCGTACATATTCTCAAACCATATACCCTCATTGCGTAGGGCGTTGAGGTGCGGTGCTACGGGCTCTGTGCCGTCGTAGGACTCTGTGATGGTGCATCCCATACCCTCCATAACTACTATTACGATATTTGGGCGCTCGGTGTTTAGCCACTTTGTGCCACAAATGTCGCTCTTGGCGTCGGTGCTATGCAGCGAGCGGAGGAAGATACGCTCGGCATCCTCCGTAGGGAAGAAGTCGAAGCGGTTGAGGTCATCACCCGTTGTTGCGGACTCTATAAGCGAGAATACAGGGTTGATGGCTATCTTGTTGAGGGTTGCCTTATGCGAGAAGTGCACCATAGAGACATTTGCCGTGGAGGTTGTGATGCCACCACGCATAATGAGGAATATGACACCTGCGATGAGGATCATCACTGTGGTGTGTATACCTCGCTGCGATATTATGGTGCGAGGCTCACTCAGTTGTGGCAGTAGCCAGCGACGTAGTGCGATGTTGTAGAGGTATAGTGCTGCGGCAAGCGTAGCGCCAACATATGCCACAGCACCGAGGATGTTACCCACGGTGAGGCTTGCCATCATCTCCTTGGGGGAGTAGATGAGCACCTGAGCATCTATGCGTGACTGCCACGCACTGTAGAGACCTATATCTGCGGTCTCGATGATGGCAACGGCGAGGGTTATAATGGCGAAGTAGCCCATAAAGCCCCAGCGCCACACCTTAGCACTGCGCCACGATGCTGGTAGCCACATAGCGATGATGGTGGCTATGAGAGGCAACGCGGTGATGTATCCCGCTATGGATGCGTCGAGGATAAGGCCGTGTGTGAAGCACTGCAGAAGTTCCCACGCATCGCACTCCGAGAGTAGAAGTGCGTGGTTGAAGATTACGAATACTCCGCGGTTGATGATAGAGAGGAGTAGCGAGATGGTGAATGTCGCTACGATAAACTTTATATGTCTGCTCATTATTGTGCTATTACTCTGTTACATACGCCTCGTAGAGTGTCACGAAGATTGCAGCATCGGAGGTCTGCTCCTTGGTAAACATAATAGGCTCTGAGACATACATCTCACCTACATAGCCATTCTCATCCTCGGCCAAGCCACACAGCACATACTCATTGCCATAGTTGCACAGCGCCCAATCGGGTGACGAGGTGTAGGCATACTCCAGGAGGCTATCGCGAATCTCCTTATGGGTATAACTATCGTACTGCGACTTGGCGTATAACTCATAGTGGAGTGTTGGCGATGGCGTGGTGAGTGTCACGACCTCCATAGATAGGAAGTAGTCGGCATAGCCCATCATAGAGTTGTAGTATGGCTCTATGGCTGCAACCTCCGCCATATCGTATGCCGAGAATTGCACCTCCACAATCTTATTATCGCCCTCGCCATCCTTAGCCGTCGTGAAGCGGTATAGGAAGAGGTCGGTTGTTGGAGCACCAGCGTAGTAGCCACATACGGCAATCGCGAACTCCGTCTCGGGAGGTAGTTGGTCGATATGCTCGCTATATACGCCTGATAGTTCCAGCGGCGCATACTTCGACATCACATAGTCGAGTTGTTGCTGCTTATCACCCTCGGGGAGGCTCGAGGCATACATCATAACGGCGGTGTAGGTCTCATCCTTAGAAGGTACGATGCACACATCCACAGAGCGTGGGCGTATGTTCGTAAACTCCACCTCGAAGGTCATATCCGAGCGCTCCACAGTGCCTGTCGAGAAATACTCCACCTGTGGCTCTGAGACCACCATAGGGATGTTGCCATCCTCGGCAGCAATGGCATACACAAGAGCCATATAGCGGTGATTGGCGTTCAGCGTCTTGTGGAACGACGCGTTGCCCTTATGACCGAGTTGCTGCATAATATCCTCCGAAGATTTACCCTCGAAGTAGTGCATATGGTCGGAGATGTAGAAGAATGCCTCGGCAACCTGCTCTGCATTTTCGGTGGTGAAGGGTAGTCCCTGCTCTATATATCCCGCCTCGCTATCCTCGACAATCTGCACCATATAGTAGCCATCCCAACTCTCGGGCACGATGTCAAACGTCACCTCAGGGCCTTCGGCGGTGATGGTGGTTGTGAAGTGCTGCTCCGAGCGCTCGGGGAGTCGCTTTGCGATAGGGGTGTGGTAGATGGGTGTCACACGGTCGTAGTCATCGCCATCTACATAGATGCCATAGGCATAGATGATATACTCCTTAGCCGGTGAGAGATCTTGCCAGCGTTTGGTCTGCGTGCCCTGCATAGCGATGCCGCTATCCTTGAGGAACTGCTCGAGACTCTTGTCGGTGTAGGAGTAGAAGAGTGTGCGGTCGGCGCTTATGAGGCTCTCCTCGTCGGTGATGTTCTGCTCGGTGAAGTAACGCTTCTCAGCCATCATCGCTATGTAGCGGATGTCGGGGTCGGAGGGCGTAACCTTTATGCTACACTCCGAGTATCCCAACTCTGTAACCTCGATGCTAAGTTTCTCGCCGCTGAGACCACGCTGGCGCACCACGATGCGTGGCTGCGTAGGGGTATCTACATATCGCAACTCCACGATAGCCTCACGCTCCTCGGCGCTGTAGTTGGGGAGTATGCGTAGGCGTATCTCGCCCTTTTTGGTGTTCTCGGCAACTGTTACCCACTCCTCGGCGCATACTACGGCAGGAAGCATAGTGCCGATGTAGTTCGGAAGGCTATACTTCACAACGCACTCACCACCCATATCCGAAATCTCGATAAGCGATGGTGTGGCGGTAAACTCCTTGGTGGTGTTGGTGTCGTTGCTGCACGATGTGGCAACGAGGAGCAACATTAGACTCCACAATATATGGCGCATAGGCTGTGGGTGTTATATTATATATTATAGGTATGCGTAGTTAGGCGTAGAGCGCATTACAGGTATCGCGCCATCCTCAGATGCTACGGCAAAAACATATACCATATACTTTCTGTCTGCCTCCAAGGTTACGTTAATCTGCTTGTTACCCTTGTAGCAGTTAGCCTTGAGGAACTGCTCAACAGAGGTGCCATTGGCCATAGTCTTACGGGCGTTGTCGTAGAAGTACGATGCGAGGCTCTTGAAAAGACCCTCTGAAGGGTTGCTACCTGGAGTGATGTAGTACATTGAGTAGTCGGGTGCTATCTGCACATTGTAGTAGCCATCCCAGTTCTTAGGTGTGATGGTGATATTTGCCATAGTGCCGCTAATCTGCGATGTTATGCCAAATGAGGCGTCGAGCATCTCGGGCATAGGAATCTCAACCATAGTCTGGTGCATAGGCGTGAGGAGCGAATACTCATTGCCCTTGAACGTAACACCATAACTATACACTACATACTGCGAGCCGTGCTTCATACCTGCAAACGAGCGCTCGGCATCTCCGGTGTAGATAAGTTGTGGGCTTACACGACCCATCAACTCCTCGAGTGTCATCTGGTTACGCTCGGCGATGCTGCGGTAGTTGTTCATCTCTGCCTCGATGAATACGTTCATATCGGTAGTTCCCGTCTGCTTGAAATACTCAGCGTCGATGATGTTTGCCATATATGGTATACTCTTGTCTGTAGGGAAATACTTCACTGTGCAACTGTTGTATGTGAGGTCGGTGCACTCGAAGCGGAACTTGTTGAGCAACTGCTTATCCTGGAGGATGCTCACGCGGAGGTCAGGCTCCATACCCTGGTACTTGATGGTCACGGATGCGAAACGCTCCTCGTTGATGTCGCTTGGTGCGATGCTTAGCACGATAGTCGAAGATGTTATCTCCTTGATTTTTACCCAATTTGCTGTAGAGATAACCTCGGGCTGAGCACCCTTGATGGCGTTACGCACAGCGTAGAAGATAGGGATGTCGCCACCGCCACCGTCGACATTCAACTCATAGGTGTCGAGTTCCATTTTTGGAGGGTTGTTGGGGTCGAAGTCGTTGTTGGTACATCCAACAAAAATAGTTGCCATCAGGGCAACAACAAAAATAGCAAACTGCTTCATATCTCGCATAAAAAGTTAATTTGGGGCAAAGGTAATGTTTTTTTTAGTTTTAAGGCATTGCAAATTATAAAATTTGCAGTTGTAGGAGAAATAGTTGGCATTCTCGCAGAAAAGTGCTAAATTTGTCTCTCAACCATAAAACGATAAGAATGTTAGAGATAGATAGCATATTGCAAATCAGCAGCGATGCGGAGTTTGAGCGTTGTGCGTTGGAGGTGTTTCGCTTCCAGGCGCGTGAGTGCGAGCCCTATCGCCGCTATGTGGAGTTGCTGGGTGTGGATGTAGAGGCGGTGCAGAGCGTGGAGGATATCCCATTTCTGCCTGTGGAGTTGTTCAAGAGCGAGGCGGTATACTGCGGTAAGGGTGAGCCCGAGAAGATTTTCACCTCGAGCAATACAGGCTCTACAACACCTTCGCGACATATGATGCAGTCGCTCGATGTATACCGCAAAACCTTCACTGCGGCCTTCGAGCACTTCTATGGCGCTGTGGAGGGGTGGAGCATCTATGGTCTGTTGCCTAACTACTTAGAGCGTGAGGGCTCATCGCTTGTCTATATGGTCGATAAACTCATAGAGCGTTGTGGCTCGGGAGGTTTCTATCTCTATGATTACGAGAAACTTGTCGCTGATATGGCATCGGACCCTCGCCCCAAGATTCTGCTTGGCGTAAGTTATGCACTGTGGGACTTGGCAGAGAAGTATGCTCCGCAGTTGGGCGATACGGTGGTTATGGAGACCGGAGGTATGAAGGGTCGCCGCGAGGAGATATCCAAGAGCGCGCTGCACGATATTTTGTGTCGAGGC
>JAFOCZ010000168.1 GCA_017380955.1 Alistipes sp. | reverse complement strand
GGGATAGAACGAAGGTTTCCTAAACCTTAAATCCGGGTTCGAGTCCCGGAGGGGCTACATTCAAAGTGAAAGGTGAGAGGTAAAAAGCAAGGCGTCGGTTGACGCCTTTTTTAGTTAGTAGAGAGTAATATGTCGCTCCGTAGGAGCGATTTTAGGAATTTAGAGAAGTTAGAGAGATTAAGTGCTAAACTCATTAAATTCCCTAAACTCATTATTTTAATATCAACACGTATTGCGTGAATTTTTGATTTTAGAGGAGCAGATTTGTTCTATCGCAAAAGGAAACCACTTGGGATAGTACAAGACGTACAGCCCAAGTGGTTTAACTTTTAGTGATGGGGCGAAGATGCCCTACAAAATCGAAAATTGATTGTTGTCAGAAGCCGTGAGATGTGGTATATCGCAAAAGAAGCATCCTCGGGATAGTACAAAACGTACAGCCCGAGGATGCTTACTTTTTGGGATGTGCCGCAGATTACGGCTTATCACAACAATCTTAGAAGATGTTTTTGCGGATAATAGTCTGCTCACGATCCGGACCTACAGACACCACTGCTACCTCGGTGCGGGTAAGTTCCTCAACCTTGGCGATGTATGCCTTGGCATTTGCTGGGAGGTCATCGTAGTTCTTGATGCCTGTGATATCCTCGTTCCAGCCGTCTACCTCAATATACTCTGCCTCTACGCGCTCAAGTTGTGCGATTGTAGATGGGACATAGTCGATAGACTTACCATCGAGTTTGTAGCCTGTGCAGATGCGAAGTTTCTCGAGACCCGAGAGAACATCGAAGAGCATAAGAGATAGGTAGTTAACACCGCTGATGCGACGCACGTGGTTTAGCACCACAGCATCCAACCAACCCACACGACGTGGACGACCAGTTACAGTGCCATACTCGTGACCACGCTCGCGAATATACTCAGCACGCTCGTCGAACAACTCTGTTGGGAATGGACCCTCACCAACACGTGTTGTATATGCCTTTGCAACACCCATAACGTTGTTTACATAGCGTGGCGCGAGACCTGTGTTCACAGGAACGCTGGCTGCCGTAGGGCTTGATGATGTCACGAATGGGTATGTACCGTGGTCAATGCAGAGCATAACACCCTGAGCACCCTCAAAGAGCACCTTCTTACCCTCCTCAACGAGTTTGTTGAGAAGCACCGAGGTGTCGCAAATCATAGGACGCAACTGCTCACCGAGGGCGAGATATTGCTCATAAATCTCCTCGAAGTTACAAGGCTCCATACCGAGCGCTGTCAACTCTATGTTCTTCTGCGCAAGAGCATCCTTGAGGCGCTCTGCGAAATACTCCTTATCGAGGAGGTCACCCATACGGATACCTACACGGCTATACTTATCGGTATATGCAGGACCGATACCCTTCTTTGTAGTACCAATCTGGCGACCACCCTTGAGAGCCTCGTATGCGCCATCGAGCATTGCGTGGTAAGGCATTACGCAGGCTGCACGGTCTGATATAAAGAGTTTGTAGTCGGTGATGCCGGCCTTATGAAGGCGATCCAACTCCTCGAACAACGATACTGGATTGATTACCATACCGTTTGCCATAACGTTGATGATGTGTGGATTAAAGACACCTGAAGGAATTGACTGCAACGCAAACTTCTTACCATCGAAAACAATGGTATGACCAGCGTTGTTACCTCCCTGATGGCGTACTACAACATCTGCGTCACCAGCATAGAAATCGGTAATCTTACCCTTACCTTCGTCGCCCCACTGGGCACCTACTACAACCAATGTGTTACTCATAGTTTAGATATATTAGAGCCACATTCACGACGTGGCATAATTTTACGCCTACAAAAGTAATTATTTTTACTTGATAAGCATAACATTAACCAAAAAATTTTATCAACAGATTATTAAATTTTCACTTTTGTTATGGTTTTTGTGTGCTACGGTTGACAATATGTTCCATAATGATGACCATAATAACGCCCATTGCGAAGCCATTACCCACCAGCGGCTCAATCACAGATGGCAATATTCCGCGTGGCATAAGTTGGAATAGCATAGCCATCATCAGTGGCAAACCCACAGTAAGGGCATCCGAGAACGACTGCACCGACGCTGTGGAGCGCACCATCTCAAGGCTCGCTGCCAACTGCGTACCCATAAGGAACAACAGGATAACGCCAATCACAGGATTAGGAATATTCGTAAGCAGGAATATAGCATCGGGGAATAGTGCCACAACGATAAGCAACAACGTAGCAGGCACA
This sequence comes from Alistipes sp., assembly GCA_017380955.1. Taxonomy (GTDB): domain Bacteria; phylum Bacteroidota; class Bacteroidia; order Bacteroidales; family Rikenellaceae; genus Alistipes. The sequence continues at coordinate 6,500 of JAFOCZ010000168.1, read as the reverse complement.
AGGGCATATCGCGATGCACAACCCGTAGAGGCTATGACACCCGGACTCATAGAGTAGTCCACAGGACCGAGAACTCCCGCAGCACCCGCCACAACGTTCATAGCACCTGTTATGCGCACACCACGCTTCAAGCGCTTCTCCATATCCTCTACGCCAAGCATCGCGCCCAACGCCTCTATAGAGCCAATGTCGTTGATGAGCAGCGCCACGTAGCATATCACAAACGCCACCACAAGGCTCCAGTCGAGTGTAAACTCCTCGATAATCATACCTCTGAGCGACACTGCAGTTCCCGACATCTCGGGCATAGGATAGAGCATATAGTACATCGCGCTACCCACTACCAACGCCAATGGTATCACAAGACTCTTGGCAACGCCCTTCAGGTTACGATTCAGCACCACCATCACCAAGCAGCCCACGATGGTGAAGATAAGACCAAACATATGCTCACCCTCGTGAGGCTTTGCCGAGAATATCAGATTCTTGATTACAGGCGACAGCGTGAGGGCTATGAGCATAAGTATCACCACCACGATACGCGGTGTAAAGAGTCGCTGTATACGGCGCAACATACCGCCATATGTCAGCAACGACACAAGCACACCACCGATGGCTATTGAGGAGTAAATTCCTGTGGTGGAAGCCCCAGCGCCCAACGATGATATAACACCCACAAGGAGCACCGACGCTGGACCTACGATAATAGGCATCCTATGTCCCCACAACACCTGTGCAAGACCTGCAACACCCATCACCACAAAGAGTTTCTGGGCATAGAACAACTTCTCGGCAGGCGTTCCCTGCGCCACGAACACACTTGTGACAACAACGGCAATGGCCAATATAAACCACTGCGCAGCATATAGTAACTGCTCGCCAAGGGGCAGTTTATCGTCAATATTATACTTTAGTTTCATCAATTATAGTTTAGGATTTAGTTGTTATTAATACTCCACTTTATCTACCGTATCCTCCCACTTACGGAACGCCTCGAGGGCCTCGTCACGCATAAAATGCTCGCAATGTATGGAGCGACGGTCATAATCGAGACGCAACTGGTCATATATAAATGAGTCATCAAAGTTTATGGCAGCAGCATCCCTCTTGGTATTTGCATAACATATACGCTCGATGCCCGCCCAGTATAACGCACTAAGACACATCGGACAGGGCTCGCACGACGTATATACCGTACATCCCGAGAGGTCAAAGGTCTGAAGACGGCTACAAGCGTTACGTATCGCCATCACCTCTGCGTGTGCCGTAGGGTCATTGTTAGGCGTTACGCGGTTTGCGCCTGTGGCTATTAGTTTTCCATCACGCACGATGACTGCTCCAAAAGGACCACCGCCATTGTCGATATTCTCGATAGATAACTCTATCGCCATCTTCATAAATGCTCTATCCTCAGGCGAAATGTCGCTCCTCTCGGGAAGTCCATTCTGCTTATCGAATCTAATCTCCTTCATCACTACTCCTATTAGTTAAAAATACTCTTCTCCTCGTCGTAGATATCGCTACGCATATCGAGGTAATCCATAACGCTGTGGAAGATATGGTGGTGTCCCACCTCCTCCAAACTCTTCAACTCTCTACCCTCGTGGCTCTGCCATACGATGAACGGAATGTCGAGTTGCTCGCGTGGTGCCATAGATGCCGACACCATACCGTGCATATATACATTTCCCTCTCCAAGGCTCTCGCCGTGATCCGAGATGTATATCATCGCCGAAGGGCGCTCCACGCTGCGCAGAATCTCTATCAGCGAGTGGAGCAGATAGTCGGTGTATAGAATCGTGTTGTCATAGGCGTTTATCAACTCCTGGCGATCGGCCTTCGACATCTCCACCGTTGTGCACACAGGCACATAACGCTCAAACTCCTCGGGATACTTTTTATTATATGTAGGGCCGTGACTTGTGTTTGTGTGCAACACCACCAACATCTTATCCGCCTCCGAGGCCTCTATCTCCTCCTTGAGACCCGCAAGGAGTATGCCATCGTAGCGAGCATCAGCATCGGGGTAACGCTCACGAAGTCCCTGCAGGTTGCTTCGCGATGCAATGTGCAGCGGTGGCTCACCGAAGTTTGTGCTACGCCATACCACATCCACACCATTGCGCGAAAGGTAGTTTGGCAGAATCTCATATAGTTTTCCTGTAGGCTTATGGTCGAGGATTGCCTTAACGGCAACGGTCGTAGATGTTGCCGATGCCACGGCGTTGTATGTAACAACACTATCTGCCCTAAGTAGTGGGTTTGTATCACGCTCATAGCCATACAACGAGAAGTTTGCACTACGCGCCGACTCACCGATGACAAGCACCACCACCTCACGCTCCGCATCTACAATCTCGGCATCGGGCAGAGGAATCTCCACACGGTTTACCATCGCCTGATGATGGAAGTGACGCGCGGTGTTTGCTATATACGACCACGGCATAAAGAGGCTTCCCACGCGTGGGGCGTTGTGGTCTATCCACAGCACATTACCCATATTTGCAGCCGCTATAGCGACAATCGCCGCAAGCGACAGCGCCACGTTCACAAACATCCTTTTCAGCCCTCCACGCTCAACACTCTGCACGAAGAGGTATGCCGAGGGCAACACGCCCAACAAAGCGACATACACCACAGGGGTAAACGAGAAGAATCCCGATGCCTCGGAGATGTTGGTATTGAAGAGGTTACCCATCATATCGCGTGTGAGCAACACCTCATAGGTGTTGACGAAATAGAGCGCTATGGCATTACAAATAAACGACAGAGCGATAATAGCCTTACCAACCCATCGGCACAAATATACCAATAAGTAGTAGACCATAAAGTTTACCACCGCCATAAGCAGCACCACGCTGAGCGTCAACACCACACCATTAAAATCGCTGTCCACGCACTCCAGAACGAGTTTCATAAGCGGCAAGTGGTATAGTAGTGTGAAGATGCTTAGCACCGCGGCATATCGTCGTAGGGTTATTGGCGTTGCCAGGCGAGCAACCACCCAATCATAGATTCTTCTCATCGTCGTAGAAATTTTATGTACGCCACAACCACCGCCACAATAAGCGTTAGAACAAGAAGGTTGAAGAGTAGCGTAACAGGAATATTTAGACTATGCTCCGCAGCACTACCCGGCATCGACATTGCCGAGGAGTCGTAACGAGCAAAGGGCTGGCTATAGATAACCTCTCCCGAGGGGAAGTAGGCTGTGATTCGTGCATATGGCTCATCCGAGGGTAGCGTCATCGTCGCCTCGGCACTCTGAGTCGCGCAATATAGCGTTCGGTGGTGAGCACCCGTAAACTTTATGGAGTCAGCACGCTCCGAGAGGGTGATGTATATATCACTATTGCGCAACCCTATATTCTTGACATATGGCAACTTTGCATTACGCTCTTCCTTCTGCGCCCAATCACCACGACCATAGTCCGGCACACGCATAGCATAGAAGCATCCCGAGCGCAACGCCTCATATAGCGCATCACGCTCTAAGGCATCCATAGCCAGGAAGTTACAGCGCACCGCAATACGATTAGAGCGGTCGGGGTAATGCATATCGTCGTTGGCAACACCCAGCACATAGTGTCCTGCCGATAGCGCCACATCCCAATACTCATTTTCGGTGCTACGTCCGCTATCCAACTCCACAAGTTGGTATCCCGACAACTTTCGCATATGGTTATCGGTAGTCGCCGTGGTGCGCAACGGATGATTCATCTGCACGATATCGGCATCGCGCGACAACAAATCGAGCATAAACTGTCGCTGTGAGACAAGAATCGGCATAAGCATATCGTAGCGCAACACCTTCTCCGAGCCATATACCAGCGTATGACTCTTGAGGATGTTATAACCGTGCTCATAGGCCCTCACGCCACACTCCTCCGCAGCGCCTATGGTGGTAATCTCGTTATGATTTGAGAATGTCACAATGTCGTAGCCATACCTCTTAAACTCCGCAATAACCTCCTCGGGCGTATGGCGACACTCGTTGAAGATACCCTCCACGCGCGTATGAGTGTGCATATTTGCCCTGCGCCACATCTGCGTGGTGTCGTAATCGGAGTATGGGTTGTAGATATCCTCACCCTCGAAAGGTTGTGCCTCCGAGAAGCGATATATAGGACTTAGCGAGGTAGCCAAAATAGCGAGTATCGCCACAACGAAAATCGTGACGACACCGCGCAACAACCACCCTGCTATCTTGCGAATAAGTTTCATACGCACAAAGGTACGAAATAGTATTTAGATTGCAACACTTCGCTTGCTCATTTTAGTGGTTACACCGCACTACCCTAACGCCACATCGAGAATCATCATTATGACAAAACCTATGGCAAAGGCTATAGTACCTATATCGGAGTGCTTACCCTGCTGTGTCTCGGGGATAAGTTCCTCGACAACAACATAGAGCATCGCTCCTGCCGAGAAACTTAGCAGATAGGGCAACGTAGGTGCTATCCACTCATACATTGCCACCATCACAAGTGCCGACAGGGGCTCTACGACTCCCGACAGTGCGCCATAGCCAAAGGCCTTGCGACGGCTCATACCATCGCCACGCAGCGGCAACGAGATTATAGCACCCTCGGGGATATTCTGTATCGCCATACCTATGGCTAACGCCATCGCCGAGGCTATCGTAATACCCATATCTCCTGCCATCGCTCCGGCAATAACCGCACCTACGGCCATACCCTCGGGGATGTTGTGCAACGTCACGGCAAGCATAAGCATATGACGCTTACCCAACGACGAGCGCACACCCTCACGGGTCTCTGTTCCTGGGTGCTGATGCGGCACAAGACTATCGAGCGCCAAGAGGAACAACATACCGAGGAGTATGCCCACCGTAGCAGGCATCCACTGCAATCTTCCCAATGACTCAGAGAGGTCGAGGGATGGTATTATGAGCGACCACACCGACGCAGCAACCATAACACCAGCGGCAAAGCCAAGCAGGGCATTATGGATGCGCGACGATACACTCTTGCGAGCGAACAACACCATCGACGCACCTATGGCAGTTCCCAAAAACGGTATCGCAACAATAGACAATATATTCATACAACAATATCAGCAAAACTAATACCTAAAAAAGGGTTTGTCCAACAAAGATGTTGAGCAAGCCCTTTTTCGTTATAACTCTTCGATGTTTTGAAGAATTATTAGTAGATAGCCATCTACTAATAATTCTCAGCCTTAATCTGGAAGTAAGCCTGTGGGTGAACACATACTGGGCATACCTCAGGAGCCTTCTGACCTACCTGGATGTGACCGCAGTTAGAGCACTGCCAGATCATATCGCCATCGCGTGAGAACACCAAGCCACCCTCAACGTTAGCCAACAACTTGCGGTAACGCTCCTCGTGCTCCTTCTCAATCTTACCAACCTGGTCGAAGAGGAATGCGATGTGGTCGAAGCCCTCCTCACGAGCATCTGCAGCCATCTGAGCATACATATCTGTCCACTCGTAGTTCTCGCCCTCGGCAGCAGACTTCAAGTTCTCGGCTGTAGAGCCAATACCCTGCAACAACTTGAACCAGATCTCAGCGTGCTCCTTCTCGTTTGCAGCAGTCTCCTCGAAGATCTTAGCGATCTGTACATAGCCATCCTTCTTCGCCTTAGATGCGAAATATGTATACTTGTTACGAGCCTGTGACTCACCAGCAAAAGCCTCCCACAAGTTCTTCTCAGTCTTTGTTCCTTTCAAATCTTTCATAGTATTTTTAGTTTTATAGGTTTGTTGTTTATTACTGTTTTTTCTTATTTCCTGATGCAAAGATAATAGTTATTTCGTTATCTGCAATAGATTTTTTATTGTATTATTTTATCTGTCTATAAGTTTTGTTTATAATAACACAAAAAATAATAAGTTTTACATACTCCATATCCACTATTAAGGGTACTCCACCGCCACGCCGCAGAATCTTTTGCACAGTAATTGCTTTAGGACTCACAACAATCACAAAAATTATTATCGTATGAGTAGTGTAAACAAATCTAATGGTTTCAAACTCAGTGTTATGACACTTGCAGTTATGAACATCACCGCGGTAGTGAGTCTTCGTGGATTGGCAACAGAGGCCATCTATGGCATTCAGTCGGCATTCTACTACCTCTTTGCCGCTATTGTGTTTCTTATCCCCACGGCTATGGTGGCCGCAGAGTTAGCCGCAATGTTTTCCACGAAGCAGGGTGGCGTATTCCGATGGGTTGGCGAGGCATTTGGTGCGCGTGCAGGATTTCTCGCCATATGGTTGCAGTGGATACAATCTACGATATGGTATCCTACGGTGCTAACCTTTGGTGCTGTGAGCATCGCCTTCATAGGCTTCAACCCTACGGCAGATGCAGCACTCGCCTCTAACCGTTTGTTTACCCTCGTTGTGGTGCTGGCGATATATTGGATTGCAACGTTCATATCGCTACGCGGCATCGGCTGGGTTGGTAAGGTTAGCAAATGGGGAGGTATCATAGGCACTATTATTCCTGC
>JAFOCZ010000167.1 GCA_017380955.1 Alistipes sp. | reverse complement strand
TTGGCTATCTCACCGAGGCGCGAGGTGGGAATATCTCCCGACATTGCCACCACCATTACGTCGCCTGTCTTCCCCTCGACGATGATTATCAACTCGTTAAATATCTCACCATTGCGGATGCCGTAGACCGAGTTCTGCGCCTTGCCATCATCCTCATTTGCTATGTACTCTGCGCCCACATTTGCTATTATCGCCAGGGTCTGCTTTATGAGGTGTGGTGCGTAGGTGTTGTTGTGGCACTCTATCAACTCTATGTTGTTGAGCATCTTATATGTGGCACGTTGCTCCTTATCGGCAAACGTAGATGCCATACCGAGCATAAAACTTCCCACGCTCATATGCTCCACGTCGGTGTGTTCGGATGCCTCCTTGCCAAGTTTTGCTATGGCGGGAATCTCGGCGTGTGCCACCACGGGCAACAACAGCAATAGTGCAATGATATATCGTTTCATAGTTTCTAAGGTTTATGGTTGCAGATGCAAAAATAGTGTAAAACCGTGTAATAGATAACGCAGATATGGTATTTCTGTTGTGATATTCTAAATAATTAGGTATCTTTGTAGTGAATTGCCCTATGATGTGCGGTGTTGCAGGATGTGGGGCTGGAGTTGTTAATTTTATACTAAAGATATATGTCAGTAATACGTTTAACCAAGGAGTTTACCTTTGAGGCGGCACATATGCTCGAGGACTATGATGGTCTCTGCCGCGAGATTCACGGACACTCATACAGGCTGTTTGTTACGGTCAAGGGCAAGCCTGTCACCGACCCTGAGTCTCCAAAGTTGGGTATGGTTATGGACTTCGGCGTGCTGAAGCGTATTGTCAACGAGCAGATTGTCGACCGTCTCGACCACTCGTTCACTATGCGCAATAGCCCTATGGCCAGCGAGATACTATGCAAAATGCGCTGCTGCGAGAATTTCCAGCGTGTGGTGCTTGTAGACTATCAGCCTACTTGCGAGAATATGCTTGCCGACTTCGCTGAGCGACTGTTGGGTGCTCTGCCCGAGGAGATAGAGTTGCACTCGTTGCGCCTCCACGAGACCGCCACATCATATGCCGAGTGGTTTGCATCGGATAACTTCTAAAGTGTTGGACTATGTCGAAACGTCTCTTTTTGGTTGACGCTTATGCGTTGATATTCAAATACTATTACGCCTTTATGGGACGCCCTATGCGCAACCGTGATGGCGTTAACACCTCTGTGGTCTATGGCTTCACGAAGTTTCTGCGCGATATCCTCAAGCGCGAGAAACCCGATATGCTTGGTGTGGCTTTCGACCCTCCCGGGGGATGCTTCCGTCGCGAGATTTTCGGGGAGTATAAGGCTAACCGCCCTCCAACCCCCGAGGATATAAAACTCTCTGTTCCTTACGTAAAGCGCCTTCTTGAGGCTATGCGTATCCCTGTTTTGGAGGTCGCGGGCTTCGAGGCTGATGATGTCATCGGCACATTGGCAAAGCGCGGTGGCGAGGCTGGCTTTAAGGTCTTTATGGTATCGCCGGATAAGGACTACGGACAACTTGTCGACGAGAACTGTGTGATATATCGCCACAAGGGCGACAGCGTGGAGATTGTAGACTGCGCGGCTATAGAGGCTAAGTATGGCTTTACAAGCCCTGTCTTGGTGCGTGATATGCTGGCGCTGTGGGGTGACTCGTCGGATAATATCCCTGGTGTGCCGGGCATCGGCGAGAAGGGAGCGTCGAAACTTGTCAGAGAGTGGGGCGAGGTGGAGAATATCCTTGCCAATGTAGATAAGATTAGCGGTAAGGCAGGTAAGAATATTGCCGAGTGGGGCGATAAGTTGTTGCTTGCCAAGACCCTTACGACCATACGCCTCGATGTGCCTATAGACCTGGATACCGAGGCTCTTGCCGTATCGGAGCCAAACTACACCGAACTGAGGGCTCTCTATGCCGAACTGAACTTCTCGTCGTTTCTCCGCGATGTGGAGAATGTGATGGTGGATGCTCCTGCTACGGATGTGCCGCAGCAAGCGCCACAGATACAACTTCAGGAGGTTGCACGTGCCAAGGCCGAGGCCAAGCGTAAGGCGCGCCTCGAGGGTCAGGGTGACCTCTTTGCGGTTATGGGTGCTCCCGAGCAGGAGACTACGGAGGAGACTGTGGAGAGCGATGTTGAGGTGGTGACAGAGGCTATGGAGAGCGCTATGCATACCATTGCCGATATGCCACATACCTACACCATCATCAACGATGCCGCAATGCTCCGTGAGGTGTGTGCCCAGATTGCCACATACAAGGAGTTCTGCTTCGACACCGAGACCTCGGGTCTTGACCCTTTGACAAGCGGTGTTGTGGGAATGTCGTTTGCCGTTGAGGAGCACGAGGCGTGGTATCTGCCATTCAACAACGCTCCCGTTGCGGAGTATGTAGAGATTATGCGCCCTATGTTCGAGGATGAGACTATCACGAAGGTGGGTCAAAACATAAAGTTCGATATTATGGTGTTACGACAGTTGGGTATCGAGGTGCGAGGCAGCAAGATAGATACTATGCTTCTGCACTATATCCTCGATGCTGAGGCGCGCCACAATATGAACTATCTCGCCGAGCGATACCTCAACTACTCACCTATAGCCATCGAGAGCCTCATAGGCAAGGGTGCTAAGCAACTTACGATGGATATGGTTGGCGTAGAGCGTGTTGCGGAGTATGCTGCCGAGGATGCCGATGTCACACTGCGACTGAAGAATGTGCTCTATGCCGAGGTTGAGAGGATGGGAATGCTCGACCTCTACCACCGCATCGAGGAGCCTATGATTGATGTGTTGGCAGATATGGAACTTGTGGGTGTGCGTATCAATAGCGAGGCGCTGAATACCTATGCCATAGAACTTCGTGCGTTGCTCACAACGCTCGAGACAGAGGTTCGCGAGATGGCTGATGAGCCAGCGCTAAACATCAACTCATCACGACAACTTGGCGAGGTGCTCTTTGGTAAGTTGCGCATCACCGACAAGCCTAAGATGACCAAGACCAAGCAGTTCTCCACCGAGGAGGAGTATCTCCAGGGCTTTGCCAAGGAGTTCCCTATCGTGGAGAAGATATTGGAGTATCGTGGTGTCAAGAAACTGCTCTCTACATATGTCGAGGCACTGCCACAGTTGGTAAATAGGGTGTCAGGACGCATACATACCTCATACAATCAGGCTGTTACAGCCACAGGACGCCTGTCCTCTACAAACCCTAACTTGCAGAATATCCCTATCCGCGACCAGTTGGGTAAGCCTATCCGTGCTGCCTTCGTGGCCTCGGATGCCGATCATACGCTCGTTGCTGCCGACTACTCACAGATAGAGTTACGCCTTATGGCACACCTCAGTGGCGATGAGGCGCTTATCGAGGCATTCCGTGTGGGTGAGGATATCCACTCTGCCACCGCCGCACGCCTCTATGGCAAGAACTCTGCGGATGTGTCGTCGGATGAGCGCCGTAGGGCTAAGACCGCAAACTTCGGTATTATATATGGCATCTCGGCATTTGGTCTTGCGCAGCGTCTCGATATCCCTAACCGCGAGGCTAAGGAACTCATCGAGAACTACTTTGCATCCTACCCAGGTGTCAAGGCATATATGGATGGCGCTATACAGAGGGCTGCCGAGGATGGATACGTAGAGACTATGTTTGCGCGTCGCAGGGTGCTCCACGACATCAAGTCGTCGAATCGCACGGTGCGTGGTGTTGCGGAGCGTAACGCCATAAATGCCCCAATACAGGGCTCTGCAGCCGACGTTATGAAGTTGGCGATGGTGGAGATTCGCCGCCGCTTTATTGCCGAGGGCATCCGCTCGCAGATGATTATGCAGGTGCACGATGAGGTTGTCATCGACACCCTCAACAGTGAGTTGGAGGCTGTTAAGCGCATCGTTAAGGAGGCTATGGAGAGCGTTGCCGAGTTGCGCGTGCCACTTATCGCGGAGGTTAACAGTGGCGACACCTGGCTCGCAGCACACTAACGAGGAGAAAAGTGAAAATCGCCCTCATAGGGCGACATCATTACTAATTACTTATTCCTCACTACTAATTAATTAGGGCTGTCTAACGGAGTGGTTAGACAGCCCTAATAGTATGAATGCTACTCTATCGGTTTAATGACAGGGCGCGAGGGTAGTGTGTTGCCAATTACCACCGACTCGGGGAGGAGCAACGATGATGCGCTGCTGCGGGTGTTCAGCGCATCGGTAATCTCCTTGAGGATGGCGATGTCGCTCTTGTTCTCTGCCGTAGGACAGGTGTACAGGCGCTTTATGGCGCTCAACTGTCCATTGTTATCCGTAGCGTAGCAGAGTGCAGTCTGCACAACATTCCAATCTGCGAGGTAGAAGTCATATGGCGCGCTGAGGCTACCTTTCTTCCAATATCCCGATGCCAATTGCCACAACTCACCATCCGAGTATGCTGCAGCGCTGCTGCAGTCACCCTCCAGCATTGTGGTGAAGAGCGAGCGCACATCCTCCAAGTTGCCATACTTAACAACGGTGATGGCTTTGCCCTTTGTTGCTGCGGCGTTGTTGAAGATTGTGCCATTCTCATCATCGCCAGAGAAGTAACCCACGAGTTCTATGGTTGGTGTTATGGTAGAGAATGTTGAGGTGTGGGCGAAGGCTGGGAATGTGAAGCACTTCACAACCTCGCCGCTATGCACGTCGAGGGCATAGATATATCCGATGTATTCGGTGTCGGGCTGTAGCCCCGATACCTCGAGCGTGGCGTTGCCGTTGTAGTAGTATTGGTCGAGAAGTTCTGCGACGGTGATGGCAGGGTTGAACTTCTTGTACTCCTCAAGATAGTAGTCAAAGGCCTCTCTCTCATAGCCAACAAAGGTGGCCTCGTCGTAATCGGCAGCTCTGCAAACACCAGGAACGTAATATATGGTATTATCCGAAGATTTCACGTTCATAGTAAAGCCATAGGGTGTAACACTCGACGCAGTAACCTCAAACACCACCTCGTCAACAGAGCCTCCAGGGAGCGTTCTAAAGGTCTTCATCTCGGCCTCGGTTGTGATACCGCCATCATAGCCAAAGGCGATGATGTAGTAATCGGTGTCGGCAGCCGGTAGTTTCATCGCCGTTGCTCCGCTATGCTCCACAGGACCACGGTCGTTGGCCATAGCCTCCATCCAACCTCCCCACTGGTTGACAATCTTATGCATCATATCCTGCGCCTCGGTAACGCCATCCCAGGGCGCTACAAGGGCGCAATATTTGTCTTTGTTGTTCGATGGTGTGATACTAAACGATGCCTC
>JAFOCZ010000166.1 GCA_017380955.1 Alistipes sp. | reverse complement strand
AGAGCAATTCTCTATAGTAGAGTTGCTGCTTACAAGGAATACCTAAGGCACAGACGTATTGATCAATGAAAAGACCCCGATATCGGCAAAATGAATTGTTTGGTGCTATCCTTCAGTTCCCAGCAGCCAATGGCGAGGTTCGCGACTATGCAGCCTTCGCAGCAAAGGCTAAGGAGAATGGTGTATTGGTAACCGCAGTTGCCGACCTGCTCTCTTTGGCATTATTCAAGTCACCAGCAGAGTGGGGCGCAGATATCGCCGTAGGTACTACACAGCGTCTCGGTTGCCCTATGGGCTTTGGTGGTCCATCAGCAGGTTATATGGCTACCCGCGATGCCTACAAGCGTAATATGCCTGGTCGTATCATCGGTGTTTCGGTAGACCGCTTGGGTAACAAGGCATTGCGTATGTCGTTGCAGATGCGTGAGCAGCATATCAAGCGTGAGCGTGCTACATCGAACATCTGTACTGCACAGGCGTTGATGGCATCTATGGTAGGTTTCTACTGTATATATAATGGTAAGGAGGGTCTCCAGCGTGCTGCAATGGTGGCACACAGCGCCGCTATAACCGTTAAGGAGGCTTTGGAGGCTATGGGCTACAAGGTACGCACCCAGGCACTCTTCGACACCCTCGAGGTGGAGGCTGAGGCATCTGTAATCCAGGATATCGCCCTTGCTCGCGAGGTTAATATGTACTACCCTACCGACGACAGCGTGCGTATGTCATTCGACGAGGTAACCACCGACGAGGAACTTCAGACTATCGTAGAGATCTTCGCCGAGGCTCGTGGTAAGAAGGCTAAGGCTGTTAAGCGTGTTGAGGCTGCGGCTATCGCTGCGGAGGTGAAGCGTGAGAGCGACTTCTTCACAGAGTCTATCTTCAACTCATACCGCACCGAGACCGAGATGATGCGTTATATCAAGCGCCTTGAGTTGCGCGATATCTCGTTGATGAACTCTATGATCTCGTTGGGCTCTTGCACAATGAAACTCAACGCTGCACAACTTATGCAGCCACTATCGTTGTCAGGCTTCCAGAATGTTCACCCTCTTGCTCCAGCAGACCAGACCGAGGGTTATCGCGAACTTATCACCAACCTCGAGCGCTACCTCGCAACTATCACAGGCTTCGCAGGATGTACCTTGCAGCCAAACTCTGGTGCTGCGGGTGAGTATGCAGGTTTGATGATGATTCGTGCTTATCACCAGAGCCGCGGTCAGGGCTATCGTAACATCATCCTCATCCCATCATCGGCACACGGTACCAACCCAGCATCTGCGGCTATGGCAGGTATGAAGATTGTCACCGTTGCGTGCGACCAGAATGGTAATATCGACGTTGAGGATTTGAAGAAGAAGGCAGAGGAGAATGCATCGGAGTTGTGTGGCTTGATGGTTACCTACCCATCTACACACGGTGTGTTCGAGAGCCGCATCCGCGATATCGTAGATGCTGTTCACGATGCTGGCGGTCAGGTATATATGGATGGTGCGAATATGAACGCACAGGTAGGTCTCACAAACCCAGGCTATATCGGTGCTGACGTTTGTCACCTCAACCTCCACAAGACCTTCGCAATGCCTCACGGCGGTGGTGGTCCTGGTGTAGGTCCTGTATGCGTTGCTGAGCACCTTGTTAAGTTCTTGCCTACCCACTCTTTGATGGAGACCGGTGGCGAGGAGGGTATCACTGCTGTGGCATCATCACCTTGGGGCTCTGCGATGTTGTTGCCTATCACCTATGGCTACATCCGTATGCTCGGCTTCGAGGGCTTGCGTCGCTCTACAGAGATGGCTATCGTGAATGCTAACTATATGTCTTCGGCGTTGAAGGATGAGTATAAGACCTTCTACTCTGGCGAGACAGGCCGCGTAGGTCACGAGATGATCCTCGACCTCACACGCTTCAAGCACGACTATAACATCGACTGCGGCGATATCGCTCACCGTCTTATGGACTATGGTTTCCACGCTCCTACCCTCTCGTTCCCTGTTCACGAGACCTTGATGGTTGAGCCTACAGAGTCGGAGTCTAAGGCCGAGATGGATCGCTTCATCGAGTCACTCATCCAGATCAAGCGTGAGTGCGAGGCTGCTGCAGCATCGGGCAATGCCGATAATGTTGTTGTCAACGCACCACACACCGCTAAGGAGTTGGCTGGCGAGTGGTCACACCCATACTCTCGCGAGGAGGCAGCATTCCCACTCGCTTGGGTTGGTGAGGGCAAGTTCTTCCCATTCGTAACGAAGATTGACAACGGTTATGGTGACCGTAACCTTGTATGCCGCTGTATGGATTGGCAGTAGTATGAGGTAGATACCAAGGGAAAGGGTTGTACGCGATGTACAACCCTTTTTCTTTTTGTTTTGGAGAGTTATGGGGATTGATGGGTAGTGATGGGGAGACGGATAAAGTGAAAACTGAAAACTGAAAACTGAAAAGTAAGGTGCGCTTCGCGCGGTTTATTTTTGGGTGTTTATGGGTATTTCCCTATCAATCCCTATCAATCCCTATCTCTACCCATTAGTCCCCATAATTACCCTGACACAAGAAATGTCATTCTGAGCGAAGCGCAGCGGAGTCGAAGAATCTCCTCGCTATGTGTTCGTTGTCAACGGTGCGCCCTACGAGGAGATCCCTCGACAGGCTCGGGATGACATAGTTTCGTATCACCATCGCCTCAAAGAGGCGACACCATTACTAATTACTAATTACTCACTACTAACTAAGCAACTTCCTCATTGCCTCTATGTTACGCGCATTATTGATAGCCTTACCCTCGGGGGTGTAGGCATTGGCGATGGCATCTGCGAAGTGCTTCTCGACCTTGTTACGCACAACCTTCATAGTGCTGTTGACAAGACCATTCTGCTCGGTGAATGCCTCGTCGGCAAGTGCCACAACCGCTGGCACCCATCTGTCGGGGAACTCATCGGCATAAGCGCCACCACGGCGATACTTGGCAACCTCCTCGCCGATAATCTGCGCAGCACGCTCATAACGTGCCTCACCCTGAATGCCCTCCGCGTCGAGTTTGCGATTGAGATTCTCCTTAGAGCCTACGGCAAGAGCAATGGTATATGGCGACTGGTTGTTGTAGACGATAATCTGGTCGATGTATGGCGACTTGTCCACAATAGCCTCCTCCATACCCTCGGGGCTATACTTCTCGCCATCCGACGAGATAAGCAACGACTTGAAGCGACCCAAGACATAGAGGAAGTTATCCTTACCCATATATCCCATATCGCCGGTATGCAACCAGCCATTGCGCACTGTGTCTGCCGAAGAGTCTGGATTCTTCCAGTACCCCGCCATAACATTCTCACCCTTGATGACAATCTCACCCTTCTCACCCACAGGCAACTCACGACCCTCGTCATCGAGAATCTTAATCTCGAGAGGCTGCACAAGGCGTCCCGAAGAGCCAAAACGATGGTTACCCTTGGTTGGTGCATTCGTAGAGATTACAGGCGTAGCCTCCGAGAGACCATAGCCCTGGAACATAGGCATACCCACAGCGTAGAAGAAACGCTGCAACTCGCTATCGAGCAAGGCACCGCCACCGATGAAGAACTGCAACTCGCCACCGAAGCCCTCGCGCACCTTAGAGTACAACACCTTATCGAAGAGCGCAACTGCTGGCTTCAACAGACAACGCCAGCCACGACCCTTGGTATAACCATCAGCCTGGTAGGCATACGAGGTCTTGAGAGCGAGGTTAAAGAGACGCTCTGTGGTATTACCCTTCTTGCGT
>JAFOCZ010000165.1 GCA_017380955.1 Alistipes sp. | reverse complement strand
GCAAGCAAAGGAAGATGTTGTCAACGAGATGAAACAAATCACATCGCCTATGCAGGGCGACAGGTTGGAGTTTATCAAGAATCCAGTTGTGGCGGAGTTCTTAGGATTGACGCAAAACACTAAATTCTCTGAAACAGAATTGGCTAATGAGATAGAACGACAAAAGATAATATTCAGATTACAACACGAAAACGAAACTATAGAATAAAACCTTAAAAACCTATGAAATACGCAATTATCTCTACCGAGAAGGGTGATATGAAGGCGGAGTTGTACGCCGAGGAGACTCCTATCACCGTTGATAACTTCGTGAAACTCGCCGAGAGCCACTTCTACGACGCATTGTGCTTCCACCGTGTGATTCCTGATTTCGTGATTCAGGGTGGCTGCCCTAAGGGCGATGGCACAGGAGGCCCAGGATACACTATCCCTTGTGAGACACGCGCCGAGCGTCAGTACCACGACCGTGGTGTGCTCTCTATGGCTCACCGTGGCCCTAACACCGGTGGCTCGCAGTTCTTCATCTGCCACAACCGTATGAACACCCAGCACCTCGATGGCCGTCACACCTGCTTTGGTAAGGTTGTGGAGGGTGTGGATGTTATCGACGACATCCGCCAGGGTGACCTCATTCTCTCAATAACTATCGTAGAGGAGTAGACAAAATGAACGACATTAAGCCCATATTCTCGGAGTGTTCCGAGCCTCTGTACATCGCAGGTCCTTGTAGTGCCGAGAGCCGCAGCCAACTGCTCACCACAGCGCGAGATATCGCAGCAGCGGGAGTTAAGGTGTTGCGTGCCGGAGTGTGGAAACCACGCACCAAACCAGGCTCTTTCGAGGGCATAGGACGTGAGGCACTGGCGTGGCTTGGCGAGGCTAAGACGGAGTATGGGCTTAGTGTTATCACCGAGGTGGCGACACCCGAGCATCTGGAGTATGCCCTCGAGGCGGGTGTGGATGGTGTGTGGATTGGTGCGCGCACCACGACAAATCCCTTTGCCACACAGCAGATTGCCGATGCCCTCAGGGGTGTGGACATCGCCGTAATCGTGAAAAACCCCGTGATACCCGATGTAGACCTTTGGGTGGGGGCTATAGAGCGTATATATAACAGTGGTGTGAGACGCATCGCCGCGGTACATCGTGGCTTCGGCACACACCAGACATCGCAGTATCGCAACGCTCCACATTGGTCTGTGCCTATTGAGTTACACCGCCGCATACCAGCGTTGCAGATTCTCTCCGACCCCAGCCACATAGGAGGTCGTCGTGACCTCGTGGCACAACTGTCGCAACAGGCTCTCGACCTCGGATTCTCGGGACTTATGATAGAGTGCCACAACTGCCCCGAGGAGGCTCTTAGCGACGCTGCACAGCAGATAACACCTGCTATGCTCCGCGACATCCTGAGCGCCCTTGAATTGCGCCGCACACCTGTGGAGTCGAACGTCTTGGGCGACTACCGCGCACATATAGACTCCATCGACAGCCGCATCATAGAGTTGTTGGCAGAGCGTATGGACGTGG
Organism: Alistipes sp.; assembly: GCA_017380955.1. Classification (GTDB taxonomy): domain Bacteria; phylum Bacteroidota; class Bacteroidia; order Bacteroidales; family Rikenellaceae; genus Alistipes. Next base: position 1,817 of record JAFOCZ010000165.1, on the reverse strand, counting down.
CACGCGAGATTGGCCGTTACAAGCAGCAGCACGCGATGGCTGTTGTGCAGCACGACAGATATAACGAACTTCTGGAGTCTGCCGAGGCACGAGCGGAGTTTATGGGTTTGTCACGCAGTTTCATAAACCAGATATACAGCGCCGTGCACGAGGAGTCGGTGCGCCAGCAACTAAACATCGACAAGAAATAGAGGTCTACTCTACAATTAGGTAATCACACTTTCATATGCATATATAGCAGCGGGAAGGGGCGACCCTGCTCGTCGCAGTCGGCGCGTCGGTAGGTGATAAAGCCAAGATGAGCATAGAAGCCAACAGCATCGGGATTCTGCTCGTTGACCGTAACCTCCGAGATTTGGTAGTGCGCAATGCCATACTCCACAAGCGCACGCCCTATGCCGCGCCCACGCATATCTGCATCCACAAACAACATCTCGAGGCGCGCGCCATCAACACCCATAAACGCCACGGCGCAATCGTCAACATAGGCAACAACAAGCACCCCAACATCACATAACGCCATAGGCACATAGCCTCTAATCTCCGAGATATCGCCCTCGGAGAGGAACGAGTGTGTCGCACGCACCGAGGACTCCCACACCTCGGTGAGTCTCTCTATGAGTTGCGGAGTACGTTGTTCTTCTACTACTATCTTCATACAAAATTGCGTTTTTCGGCGGAGGCAACCGCCTCATTTACAAAGATAAGAATATTGCGCAATATGACAATCATATATAGGCAAAACCACAGCGTTCTACACCCTGCTATAGGTTTTGCTTATATATGTATAAATAATAAGAATCGGAAAAAGTTGGATATCAGCGAAATAGGCATTTTCTTTGCAGTCGAAAAGATAAATTATGAACGACTAAAAACTGATATATATATGAAAAACTATTTCGATCTTAGCGGCCGCGTTGCGGTAATCACAGGCGCTTCGACAGGTCTCGGACTACAGATGGCACGCGCCTATGCCAGCCAGGGCGCAAACCTTGTACTTCTCGCACGACGTATGCACCTCCTGGAGGAGAACGCACGAAGCATCTCCGAGGAGTTTGGCGTGGAGGTGATGCCTATGCTCTGCGACATCACCATCACCGAACAGGTGCAGCAGGCTGTGAAGGCTACGATGGATAGATTTGGTCGTGTGGACATCCTTGTCAACAACGCCGGCACAGGTGCTGTAGCACCAGCGGTGGAGATTACCGACGAGCAGTTTAAGCACGAGGTGGATATCGACCTCTTTGGCACGTTTATCTGCGCACGCGAGTTTGGCAAGAAGATGATTGAGGCGGGATATGGTCGCATTATCAACATAGCATCGATGTATGGTCTTGTGGGAAATATGATTATCGGCAGTTCGCCATACCACGCTGCGAAGGGTGGCGTTGTAAACCTCACACGCGCCTTAGCCGCAGAGTGGGGCAAGTATGGCGTTACGGTGAACAGCATCTGCCCAGGATACTTCTACACCGAACTTACGCAGGCAACCCTCGACAGCGACTACTTCCAGGATATGGCAAAGCGCTCGATACCTATGGGTCGCTATGGCCAGAGCGGCGAACTCGACACCTGTGCGCTGTTCCTCGCATCACCAAGCAGCACATATGTGAATGGTCAGAATATCGCCGTAGATGGTGGTTTCACAAGTGTATAGTGCTGAGAGTGTAGGTCTATCAGTTTTGCTTATAGCGATATAATTATTTCTTTTGACTATTTTTTGGTCATTCGGATAATTATCACGATATTTGCAGTGGAAAAGGAGAGCAAGATGAGTGCGCCGAAAATAGATGCGTCTACGGCAAAGGAGCGTATGG
>JAFOCZ010000164.1 GCA_017380955.1 Alistipes sp. | reverse complement strand
GAGGCTTTGGCAGGCTACTGTACCGACATTTATGTGACTATCAACGAGGACAACTCTATCTCGGTAAGAGATAATGGTCGTGGTATCCCTACCGACTGGCACGAGAAGGAGGGTAAGTCGGCTTTGGAGGTTGTGTTGACAGTGTTGCACGCCGGTGGTAAGTTCGACAAGGGCAGTTATAAGGTGTCGGGAGGTTTGCACGGCGTGGGTGTATCGTGTGTTAATGCGCTCTCTACATTGCTCATTGCCGAGATTCACCGTGGTGGCAAGATTTACCGTCAGACATACTCCAAGGGTGCTCCAACCTCAAAGGTGGAGATTATTGGCGACTGCGAGGACCGCGGTACTACCATCACCTTTAAGCCCGATGGCTCTATCTTCACGCTCACCACAGAGTACAAATATCAGATTTTGGCAAACCGCCTTCGTGAGTTGGCATTCTTGAATAAGGGTATCCATCTCACACTCACCGATATGCGTGTTAAGGATGAGGAGGGCAACCCACTCTCGGAGCACTTCTACTCGGAGCACGGTTTGTCGGAGTTTGTGGAGTACCTCGACGCCACACGTGGTCAGAAGATTATCGAGAACATCATCTACCTCGACACCGAGGAGAGTGGCGTTCCTGTGGAGGTTGCTATGCAGTACAACGACTCTTACTCGGAGAATGTTCACTCCTATGTAAATAACATCAACACCATCGAGGGTGGTACTCACCTTACAGGTTTCCGTGCGGCGCTCACACGAACTCTCAAGAAGTACGCCGAGGAGAGCGGTATGCTCTCGAAGTTGAAGTTCGACATCAATGGCGATGACTTCCGCGAGGGTCTCACAGCGGTGGTATCTGTGAAGGTTGCCGAGCCTCAGTTCGAGGGTCAGACAAAGACAAAACTCGGTAACGACGAGATTGCGGGTGCTGTAAACCGCGCTATGTCGGCAGCCTTGAGCAACTACCTCGAGGAGAATCCTAAGGATGCCAAGGCTATCGTGCAGAAGGTTATCCTTGCAGCACAGGCACGCCACGCAGCGCGTAACGCTCGTGAGGCTGTGCAGCGTAAGACGGTGTTGTCGGGTGCTGGTCTTCCTGGTAAGTTGGCTGACTGCTCGAGCCGTGACCGCTCTATCGCCGAGATTTTCTTCGTCGAGGGAGACTCTGCGGGTGGTACTGCAAAGCAGGGCCGTGACCGTAACTTCCAGGCTATTATGCCTCTTCGTGGTAAGATTCTCAACGTCGAGAAGGCTCAGGAGCACCGTATGTGGGAGAACGAGGAGATTAAGAATATGTTTACGGCGTTGGGCGTATCTATAGGTACTGCTGAGGATAGCAAGGCTCTTAACCTCGAGAAGTTGCGCTACGACAAGATTATCATTATGACCGATGCCGATGTCGATGGCTCTCACATCGCAACCCTTATGCTTACCTTCTTCTTCCGCAAGATGAAGGCGCTCATCGAGAATGGTCATATCTACATCGCTACCCCACCTTTGTACCTCGTTAAGAAGGGTAAGGAGGAGCGTTACTGCTGGACAGACAAGGAGCGTGACGATATCACCGCGGAGATGGGCTCTAAGGGTGTTCACATCCAGCGCTACAAAGGTCTTGGTGAGATGAACGCACAGCAGTTGTGGGATACTACTATGAATCCCGATACGCGTATCTTGCGTCAGGTGACTGTGGAGAATGCTGCCGAGGCAGACCACATCTTCTCAATGCTTATGGGTGACGAGGTACCGCCACGCCGTGAGTTTATCGAGAAGAATGCCCACTACGCAAATATCGATGCTTAATAATTTATGAGGGGGTTGCGCTTGTGTGCGACCCCTATTTTTAATATTAACTATGAACGTAACAGTTATTGGAGTTGCAGGCGGCACAGGCTCTGGAAAGTCTACACTTGTCAAGCGCTTGCAGGAGGCTTTCGCAAACGACGATGTGGCTACGCTATGCCACGACTTCTACTATAAGGCACACCCCGAACTCACCTACGAGGAGCGCACAAAACTAAACTACGACCACCCCGCAGCCTTCGACACCGATATGCTTGTGGAGCACATCCGCACGCTGAAGTCTAACGTGCCTATCGAGCACCCTGTATACTCATTCGTGGAGCATAACCGCACCGCGGAGAGTGTGCTTGTCAAGCCCTCAAAGGTTATCATCGTCGACGGCATCCTCATCTTCGAGAATAAGGAGTTGAGAGAGTTGATGGACATCAAGGTCTTTGTGGACACCGATGCCGACATACGCCTTGCACGCCGCATCCTCCGCGATGTCTCGGAGCGTGGTCGCTCTATGCAGTCGGTCATCGACCAATATACCAACACCGTAAAGCCTATGCACGAGGAGTTCGTAGAGCCTTCGAAGAAGTACGCCGATGTCATCATACCCGAGGGTGGCTTCAACTCCGTAGCAGTCAGGATGCTTATTCAGAATATTCGTTCACTTATAGATAGTAAGTAATATGCGTAAGATTTATACTATCCTTATGGCCGTTGTAGCCCTTATGTTTGTAGGCTGCAACAACGCCACACTCCTCGAGAACAACTACCTTGTGTTGGCATCGGAGGATGTCGCTGGCGATGCGGAGTGGATGGCTGTTGCCGAGAGCCTCGCTGCTAAGCACAACGCCACTATCGTGACCTTCGCCACCGCCCCTGCGGATGCTATGGAGACTCTGCGTGCGGAGAATCCTCGCTATGTTGCCATCGTCGACAAACCCGAGAACATTGGTCGTGACTACGTTATTGACCTTCACCTTATGTGCCGCGATGTGGATGAGGATATCTACGCCGACTTCCTGTGGGGCATCATCACAGGCTATGACGCTGCCGCCGCACAGCGTATGGTGGACAACAGCACCGAGCCTCTGGTCATCAAGGATGCCGTTGCAACGATTATGGAGTTGAACTCCGCAAAGTGGTTTGATAACTATGCGTGGGTTGACGACCACACCCGAGGTCTTTGGGGTTATAAGAATGGTCGTGACGCAGAGATTGTGACAGGTATGGTCGAGAAGGAGGAGGTGCTCGGCAAGTTCCAGGAGTTGTACGAGGCATACGACCCCGACCTCGTGGTCACCGCAGCACACGCCACACAGCAGAATCTCGAGATGCCATACTCGTTGGGTCACCTACGCCCTCGCGATGGTAAGTTATACACCCAGAATATCTTCACCGGCGAGGAGCGTAACATCGTGGAGTCGGGCAAGCGCCGTGTATATACCGCTGTGGGTAACTGCCTCATTGGCGATATGAACAACACAAAGGAGAGTATGGCTGCCGCGTGGATGAATGGCTCTAATGCCGCTACTATGATTGGCTATGTGGTAACAACGTGGCACGGTCGTAATGGCTGGGGAGCACTCAAGTATTGGGTTACCAACCCATTCCGCTATACACTCGCCGAGGCTGTGTATATGAATCAGCAGGACCTACTGCACCAGCAGTATGCGTGGTATCCTACGCTCATCGACGAGAAGTACACCTTCTGTGAGGGCTTTTGGCAGGAGTTGGAGAGCACCAGGAATCGCCTCTCGGAGACTCTCGGTCGTGAGTTGTCGTATGAGAGCGCCGAGGACTGGGATATGATGGGCTTCTGGCACGATCGCGATGTGTTGGTATACTATGGCGACCCTATGTGGAGCGTTATGCTTCAGGGTGTTGAGAGCGAGAGAGACTACACCGTAGAGTCTCGCACCGAGGGTAAGAGGTATATCATCACCATCACCACCGCCGAAAACTTCTCATTGGAGCGTATGAAGGGTGATAAGTTCAAGCAGGAGCACGTCCTCGACTTGCCATTCAACTACTTCTTCCCCGAGCGTTTGGTAAATCCTCGCTTGGCAGAGGGCGAGGAGTGGGATGTAGCCCTCGACGAGAACTTCATCTTGGTATACAATGCCGACTTCGCACCATCATCAACATACGAGATTATCCTCGATGTGGAGTAGGCGTATGTTTAAATTATAGAATACAAAACAATCACATTATGAAGAAGTTTATATCATTTTTAGCAATCTCATCTTTACTTTTCACTGCGTGCAACAATACCAACGACGATGTAGATAGCAACACGCAGATTAAGTTGACATCAAGCACAGAGGTTAAGGTTAATAGCGTTGGCGCTATGGCATTCATCACCTATGATATTTTGGAGATGGTTGCGGGTGCAGAGGTTAAGGCCGAGGCTAACGTATCTTGGATTGGCAACTTTGACTACCGCCAGCAGGGTAAGATTAACTTTACCGTAGAGAGAAATCCTAATGCCGAGCCACGTGAGGGTGTTATCACCGTATCGTACGATAAGTCGAAGTTCGAGGTAAAGATTATCCAGGCACTCAGCGAGAATCCAACAAACAAGGAAATTAAGTCACCACTCCTTCAGGGTAAGTATTATGGTATTCAGTCAGGCTTGTACAACTACTACCTTGTATTCTCAGACCTCGGTATGGATGCGAGCAATATGTTTGAGACCCCAAACGCTTACTACTACTTTGTTGACCTATATCTCGATGTAGAGCCAACTGACATGACGAACATCGTTGTACCTAATGGCGTGTACGAGTTCGATATTAGCAACTCTGGCTTTGCAAACACATTCACTGATTCATTTAGCTGGTATCAGGTTAATGACGACCAGGGCTACGCTGCACCAGGTTCACAGACTCACTACGAGAAGGGCAAACTCACTGTGGAGGATAATAAGGTTACTCTTGAGGTGACAATGCAGATTGACTACGTTCAGGAGAATCACAAGGTAGTTTACGAGGGCGATTACTCACTACTTGACTGCAGAAACGAGACCTACTAATAAATCGTAATATAAACGCAATAAAAATAGTCACCTTTTCGAAGGTGACTATTCTTATTTACACATTTCAGATATACTCTATAAGCACATCTCGAATATAGCCTCCACATCGGCAGGTGTAAGAGTCTTGAAGCCCTTGATATCGCCATAGCGGCAAGCCTTCTGAGCCATCATCTTGAAATCCTCACGCTTGATACCCACCTCGGTGAAGGTGCGCTGCAAGCCTAACTTCTCGAACAGGAACTCCTCGGTAAGAGCAATACTACGCTTGGCAATCTCCATCTTGTCGAGTGATGGGTCTATGCCAAATACGTTGACACCATACTGCACATACTTATCTACAGTTGTCTCATCGAGGCAATACTTCATCCATCGTGGTGTGAGGATTGCAAGACCCAGACCGTGGGTGATATCATACACCGCCGAGAGTTCGTGCTCCATAGGATGACAACTCCACGCCTTACGCTTACCACCATTTATAAAGCCATTGATAGCCCACGATGATGTCCACATTAGGTTGGCACGCGCCTCGTAGTTCTCTGGCTCTGCAACAGCGATAGGTGCATACTTAACAACAGTCTTAAGCATACCCTCCATAAAGCAGTCGAGCATAAAGAGGTCCTCCTGTGTATTAAAGTAAACCTCAATAATATGCGACATAATATCCGCAGCACCACAAGCAGTCTGATACTTGCTTACCGAGTATGTCAGCGTAGGGTCGAGGAACGACACACGAGGCAACAATGGCGCTGCCAAGCGACCAAGTTTATCTCCCGTAGCAAGGTTAGAGATAACACCCCCAGTGTCCATCTCCGAGCCTGTAGCCGAGAGTGTGAGGATGGTGACAATAGGCAACGCCTCGTTGATAGGCTTGGCATTAGCACCAAAGAACTCCCACGCATCGTGCTCTACACAAGCACCCGCAGCCATAAACTTCGTGGCGTCGATAGTAGAGCCACCACCTACGGCAAGCAACACGTCGATACCCTGCTCCTTGCATATCTTAACACCCTCACGCACCGACTCTATACGCGGATTAGGCTCGATGCCCGACAACTCAAAGACCTCAAGGTCTGCTTTACTCAACTCCTCGATAACTCTGTCGTATAGACCATTACGCTTTATAGAGCCACCACCATATGTGAGCAACACACGACGACCAAACTTTCGGAGTTCCTCGCCGAGGTGTCCCAACTGATTCTCACCAAAGTATACCTTTGTGGGGATATTGTAAACAAAACTATTCATAATCGTAGAATTTATATATCGCTGAGTGCGACAATGTTATTCAATACTGCATATATCGTCAAACGCCCTATGGAACGAGTCTGCAACTTATCATAGATGTTGTTGCGGTGGAATATCACCGTTGGCAACGAGATATTTAGGTTGCTCGCTATCTCCTTATTTATATAGCCCTTCACAAGCAGTGCCAACACATCTCGCTCTCGCGCTGAGAGCAGCGACTGTGCCTTTGCACCCTCCGCCACCATCTTGCCACTATGCTGGTGCCCTCCAGGGTGTCCCACGTGGTGGATGCGAAGTATCTGACGCACGATATCCTGCTCCGATGCTGTGGCATCTATAGTGCGGAATCCCGACTGCACAAATGTAGAGGCCTCACCCTCCACGATGACGATGGTCTTCGCAGCCACAGGGCGAAACATCTCGATGTTGTGGAAGAGTATAGCCGCCGACACAAAGTAGTGCGCTACCCTACACTCCGCCTCGCGAAACTCCTCGACACTGCTATATGCCACAACGTCGATACCCGGCACCATATCCAATAGCAATCCGCGCAAAGCCATAGAACTCAGCGTATTGTCACATATGATTGCTATCTGTGGCATCATAACTATCGCGCGATGTAAACCTCCATCAACTTGGCATTGCCTTCAGCAACAACCTCGCTAACCTCCGCAGGGATAAGGATAACCTCACCCTCCTCCAATGTCTCCCCAACACCATCGGCAACGATACGCACCGAGCCGTTGAGAGCGATGTAGACTACGAATGAGTCGAGTGCCGCGTGGTCGAAGCATTTGCTACCCGCAACATCGTGCAACTCCATAGTGAAGTAGTTAGACTCTATGACCTTAGCCTCGCCACCCTTCTGCAACTCATACTTACGGTGCAAAAGTTCCGCATCTGCCTCAAAGTCAATAGCATCCACAGCAAGTGCGGTGTGCAACTCACGGCTCTTACCCTCTGCATCCACTCTATCCCAGTCGTAGATGCGATATGTAATATCGGAAGTCTGCTGCACCTCCACAACCTCCAAGCCAGCACCCAAAGCGTGCACAGTACCTGCAGGGATGAAGAATACATCGCCAGGCTTTACAGGCACACGGTTGAGTAACTCCTCGAGGCGTGACTCCGACACCGCAGCGATATACTCCTCGCGTGTGAGATTCAAATCCTTGAAGCCAAGATATATGGCAGCATCCTCCTTGCAGTCTACTACATACCACGCCTCGGTCTTACCATAACTATTATGGCGCTCCTCGGCCAACAAATCATCGGGATGCACCTGCACCGAGAGTCTGTCGTTGCAGTCGAGGTACTTTATGAGCAACGGAAACTCCAGACCATAGCGCTCAAAGTTCTCCTCGCCAACCAACTCACCCATATACACCTCGATAATCTCCTCGAGGTTATTACCCTTCAGGAATCCATTGGTAACAACCGACACATCGCCCTTCACAGACGACAAATCCCAACTCTCGCCATACAACTTATCCTTAGCAAGACGACCCGCCGCCTTGCCCTTCTTGGCAACTATTGCCTGACCACCCCAGATACGCTCCTTAACGCGGGGTTTAAATTTCAAGGGATACAACATATATCTTCTCTAAAATAATGATTCTACATAATTTACAACCTCGTCAATATCCGCCATAAGCGAGAATACCTTGCTGGGCTTGAGGTAGAATAACTCACGATTCTTCTTCGCAGCCTCCTCGCCAGCGCCTGTGATATTGAGCATTATGCAAGCATCCTTGTCGATGCTTCCTGCCTCCACCATCTTGATAAGCGATGCAAGAGCCACGGCTGGTGCTGGGTTGATATCCACACCCTCCAACTCCTTGAAGAGTTTGCAAGCACGACGTGCCTGGGCATTCGTAGCCACCACAACATCACCACCTGTAGCCTTCAGAGCATCATACAAACCACCAGCAAAACTATATGGTGGGCGACGATTCGACAAAACCTTAGCATCGATAAGTTCAGCATCACGACGTGCCTTCTTTGGGTCGTATGGCAGCATCTCGCGAGACTCCGCACGCCAAGCGTCGAATATTGGCACAAATGGAGCATTCTGCGACACAATCAACTTCATAAGGTTGTCGCCATATCTGCCATCCTCAATAAATCGCATATTTACCTCCCACGCTGCAATAGCACCTGTACCGCTACCCACAGCCTGGAAATAGTAGTCGGGAATACGACCGATGGTTGTTACCGCTGACATCACCGTGGTAGACATACCATCACGACGTGCGATGTTCTTAGCGCCACCCTCGGCATAGAACTTCGAGGACTTCAATGCCATATTACTCAGGTTGATAGCATCGAAGTAGTCACCACCCTTATCGCAAGCAATCAACTTCACGCAGTCGTTCAATGGCTCGGTAAACCACAAAGCATCGAGGTTGTCCGAAGGTACTACCAACAGCAACTTAATGTTGTTATCGGAGCACACACGAGCAAAGGCACGCGCTGTGTTACCCGCAGATGCCACAACCAACACCCTATCCTCATTCTCGTCGATACGTGCGCAGACGCTATATGCCTCGGTCTCCTTAAACGAGCAGGTAGACATCGTAACACCGTGCTTTGGTGCATAGCCGCTGAGCGTAATCCACAAATTCGACAAACCGAGATGCTTCGCCAAAGCCTCACTGCGATATGTCACAGGCGCTGATGATCCTTTGAGGATGCGCTTCACAGGCAACCAATCGCAATACTTATAGAGACCATACTCATCAGGTTTAACCTCCAACTGCTTCTTCTCATATTGTGCACGAACCAATGATGGAGTTTTGCACTCTCTGTCATCCAGCGTCCACCCCATATCCTCAAACTCGCGACCTGTTGCCACGCAGGACAACGTATACTTCGTAGGTTTAAAATTCTCCATATCCATCTTTTATTATTTCCAAATGACAAAGTTAACTTTTTTTTCTCGATTATCAATAAGCATTCACACCTAATTCCTAATAAATATCACCAGCGTTGTGTAATTAGAAAAATATCATTACCTTTGTCTAATATAGCGACCAAAAAGAGATAAAACTTATTACGATATGAAAAAGAGACTAATACTAATCATCGCCACTGTGGCTATCGTTGCCGGCATCGCCATAGCAATCTTCGCTACCCGCGAGCCAAAGGCCGAGGAGCGCGCAAAGGTTGAGGATATACTATTCCTATACTGCAACCCTTCGCAACTCGCCTCAAAGGGTGCATTCGACAAATACATCACCCCCGAGCAGCGCCGTATGTGGGCAACGATGCTCACCGCAAACATCGAGGATGATGCCATTGCCGAGAACATCAAGAGCACCATCACCGACTTCAATAACCTTGGTATTGACCTCTCAAAACCCATCTATGCCTATGTAGATGAGGAGTACCAAACGCTTTTCGCAGTTGCCGAGATTGCAGATAAAAACCTCATTGAAAAGAGTTTAAATAACATCACCTATATCATTGAACAACAAGACAACAATTGTTCTTGCTTCGAGCAAAATAGAGATGGCGGTAGACTTACCATCAAAGACCATTTAGCATTATCGTATAACGATGAACGCGTGGTGTTAGCATTCCGCGAAGATGGTGATGTAAACACCGCTGTAGAGGTAGCCTACACCCGTCCTCTTGCCGACTTGTCGATATTCGGCAATAGTGATATGGCGATGTACATCAACGCCTACAAACTTCTGAACTTTGGCAAGCAATATGTCGACCAAGAGATTGCACTTTATTGTGATGAGGATGCAAGTCACATACTTTCGGAACTAAACAACGAGAAACTTCTCTTAGAGGAGTGGAGCAACTATGTTACACCCGATGCCCACCTCATTAGCGACATCAACTTTGACGCAGGTCGTGCCACCCTATCGCATAAGGTTAACGGCATCAACGTCAGCGAGTTCGAGGCTATGTTTGGTCAAAGCAACGACAACCGCTTAGGTTATATATCTAAGGATGCCATTGCCGTTATGAACCTAAACATCAACGGCAAAAGCCTCTCGAAGCAAATTAACTCCTTCCTCGACAGCCGCTTTGCAGAGATTATGGATATAGAACTCAGCAACCAGAGCAGAATGATTCTCGCGGTTGTATGCGATG
>JAFOCZ010000018.1 GCA_017380955.1 Alistipes sp. | reverse complement strand
TCTCGTTTGTCGAGAGTGGGAGATCCTCGCCATAGTAGGCATATGAGATTCTCTTTGTCGACACACCACACTCCTTGAGGTACTCCATAACCACCAGAGCGCGTGCCTTCGAGAGTCGGAGATTCAAATCCTCAGGACCTGTGTTGTCGGTGTGACCCTTAACCTCGACGTATAAGCCAGTCTCGATTACGACATCTGCAATCTTACGCAGATATGCCTTAGAGCCATCCTTGATAACACTCTTGCCACTATCGAAGAGGATGTCGTTAACGGCACATATGGTCTTGCCGTGCACCTCCTCGCCCCTCTGCAACATACTCTGTATCTCCTCGAGCGTGTAGCAAGGTCTATCCTCTCTCTCCGGAGCAGGCTTCGCAGCAGCAGATTTCCGTGCATTATTATCCACCTGTGGTACAGGAACATACTCCACAACCTTCTCCACAATCTTCTCCACAATCTTCTCGCGCTGTGGCTTCTCACGTCGCTGGAATATCGTCAGAGGCACCTGCAACGAGGCCTTAACCTCAAAGCCTGAGTTCTTGCGAGGGCCTACGACATCACCTGCCGCGTGGTTGATATGGATACTCTCGTTGTGTCGCTCCATTCGCGAGTATGTATTCGTAAAACCATACTCATAACCCAACTCAAGCCCCACACTGCAATTGATGCCGAGTATAGTAACGGGGTATTTAACACCCGCACCCACCATACAAGCAAAGTATGAACTCGCAATGGTGCTATGCGACAAGTCGAGGTTGTATCTATTCTCCTTGCCACTCTTGAGGCTCTCGTCGTACTTAATCTCGCCACCGGCAACAAAGCCCGCCACAGGAGCCACATAGATGTATGGCTGCAAAATGCTATTGCGCAGTGGTATGTTGTAGATTACAGGCACACGGATGTCGAAGTATGTAGCCTTGAGGTTGTAGATACCCTTGCGCACCTCGTTCACATTGCGCAGATACTGAGTACCGCCACGGTTGAGAAAACCTATCTCGGGACGTATACTAAAGTTTTGGGGAAGAGTGTACTCCGCTGAGAGCAATATCAGCGCCGAACTTCCCATATCTTTGTCGTAGTAAAACTCCCGAGACAAGCCTGGGAATCGCATCACATTACCGTGATATCCCGTCGCAACACCGATCTTCCACTTCGACAACGTCAGCGAATCGGGTTTAGAGGCATAGGCTCCCATAACAAACATCGTAAAGAGCACCGCCAATAATAGTCTTGCTTTCATCAATAGACAATAGATAAAATTACAGTTACCAAACAATGCTTCGATCTATTTCACCAAGAATGGGGGTATTGTGAAATAGTTAACAAATATTTACAAAGGTAATAAAAAAGTGTGACTCTGCAAATTTTTCACTGTTAAATTTTTAAATAAGGGGGGTAAATCACTGATTTTCTTTTACTTACATTTTATCTTTTTATTTAACCACGACAAGCAAATTCGGCAAATTATCGCATTTTGCCACAATCACCCCACCGCCACACCACCCATCCCACACACTCACTCCGCATACCAACCACCACTCCACACCAAGAATTATCGCAGTTGGTGGATGTTAAGTGATAAAACCATAATTCATCACCCTACCCTCACCATTTCATAGTCACTTCCTATAAAATTGCAAACATTTTTATTCTAAAATATTTGGAAGTTATTTATTTTTTCGTAACTTTGCAACAAGACAGGGTAAATAGTACCCAGCAAGTAATAAACCTAAAAGCCATTGATTATGAGAAAGATTTTACTAACATTGGCTGCTATGGCAATAATTGCTGTATCGTGCCAAAAGGAAGTTTTCCACATCGAACTTCCAAGAGAAAATGAGCAGAGCGATTGGTATACAGAGGCTTCCATCGAGTTAGAAAATGTACTCGGCAAGGTTAAGCAATCTACTGAAATTGACGACGCGTTGCTCATAGAGACACTACTTAATTATACTGTTGTACCAACATTCTGCGCAACAAAAGAAGATGGAACGTGGGAGCCTTACCGTAAAGCGCCAGGCGAAATAGGGTCTTGTGGTGTGCTTTTCTATGAAGCGAAGGTGTATCAATATTATTTCAAGATGATGGAAGGGACACTTACAAAGTCCATTGCCTACACGTATAATTACGACACTGAGACTAATACGTTGAACACCGACAGCGCAATCCACGATTATACATTTAGTTGCGAGGTTAAATATTTCGATGGCTCATACCTTATCTTAGAGGGTCTTTTCGCACCGTTGGATGACCTTTACAACGATAATTATGCAGATTATTATTATCTAAGAGAATTTAAGGTTGACAAAGAGATTCGCAAATCTCTTGAGGATGGAACTTATACAAGATAACAGGTACAATCATCGGTGAATATTCCAACGATGTTATACGACTACAAACAAAGTGGTTGCCCTAAATTTATCGGGGTAACCACTTTGTTTGATACTGAGACTACTATTACTTGGCAAATTACTCATTTTTTCGTATATTTGCCGTATGGAACGACATATAGATATTAACGACTTCAACTACAATCTTCCTGACGAGCGCATAGCGAAGTTTCCGCTTGCCGAGCGCACGTCATCGAAATTGCTTATATACGACAACGGCAACATCTCGGAGAGCCACTTCCGCAACGTAGCGGAGTATCTGCCCGAGGGTGCTATGCTTGTCTTCAACAATACCCGTGTGGTCAGGGCGCGCATCGTGATGCACAAGGCATCAGGAGCACGCATCGAGGTATTCTGTCTCGAGCCCCACAACCCTGCCGACTACGAACGTGCCTTTGCCATAAAGGGCGAGAGCGAGTGGAGTTGCATAGTGGGAAACCTCAAGAAGTGGAAGGAGGGCGAGATAGGCATCGACTTTGAGCACAACGGCGAACAGCACACCCTGCGTGCCGAGATTGTGGAGCGTGGCACACGCGAGCATATCATACGCTTCCACTGGTCAGCAGATTGCTCATTCGGACAACTTCTCGAGACCTTGGGTCGTATACCTATCCCACCATACCTCAACCGCGAGAGCGAGGATATAGACAACACCCGTTACCAGACCGTATACGCACGTTTCGAGGGCTCGGTGGCAGCACCCACAGCGGGACTACACTTCACACCCGAACTCATAGCCTCGATGCGCGACAATGGCTTCTCGTTCGAGGAGGTTACGTTGCACGTTGGCGCAGGAACATTCCTGCCTGTAAAGGATGAGGATGCCGCGCAGCACAATATGCATACCGAGCACTTTGTAATCACACGCCCTACGCTTGAGAACATCCTCAAGAACGCAGGTCGCATCGTTGCCGTAGGCACTACATCGGTGCGCACTATGGAGTCGCTCGCAGCACTTGCCTGGCGCATAAAGACCTCGGGTAACCCCAACATTGAGCGCGTCGTAGGACAGTGGGAGTTGTATGACATCCCTGCGGAGTTTGGATGTGTGGAGATTGCCGAGACTTTGCTCGACTATATGCGTAGCAACAACCTCGAGCAACTAAAGGCGGCGACGCAGATTATGATAACACCCCTGGGCTACCGCTTCCGCATAGTGAACTACATAATCACAAACTTCCACCAGCCAAAGTCTACGCTGCTGCTCCTGGTAAGCGCCTATGTTGGTGATAACTGGAAGCGCATTTACGACTATGCTCTATCGCACGACTTCCGATTCTTGAGTTACGGAGATTCGTCGCTACTGAAGGTATACTAAACAACCAAACAGATGAAGAAGGTTATCACATACGGCACCTATGACCTGCTGCACGAGGGACACATAAACCTTCTGCGCAGAGCCAAAGCCCTCGGCGACTACCTCATTGTGGGAGTTACGAACGACAGTTTCGACCGCGAGCGTGGCAAACTCAACGTGCGCAACAATGTTATGGAGCGTGTGGAGCGTGTGAAGGCCACAGGCTTTGTGGATCAGATAGTTATCGAGGATTACATAGGTCAGAAGATTGACGATATCATAAAGTACGACGTCGACATCTTCGCCATAGGCTCCGACTGGGAGGGTAAGTTCGACTACCTGAAGGAGTATTGCAAGGTGGTATATCTGCCACGCACCGAGGGTATCTCCTCTACAATGCTTCGTTCCGAGAATGAGACCGTGGTAAACATCGGCGTTGTGGGCTGCGGACGCATAGCAAAGCGTCTTGTGGCAGAGACATCAAAGGTAGATGCTGCGCGCGTATCAGCACTCTACGACATCGTCCCTACCGCCGCCGAGGCTCTCGCCAAGGATAAGAGCCTTGTGTGCGCGAGTTTCGAGGAACTTGTCGAGAGGGTGGATGCCGTATACATCGCAACACCGCACCTCGCCCACTACGACCAGGCGAAATATGCCTTGGAACACCACCGTCACGTCTTGTGCGAGACACCTATGGTACTTCGCGAGGAGCAGGCCGAGGAGTTATACCGCATCGCTCAGGCTAATAACCTTGTACTTCTGGAGGCTAACAAGACAGCATTCTGCCCTGCGTTCAACCACCTCATAACGCTCATCAAGAGCGGACTTATTGGCGATGTGGTGG
The DNA here is from genome assembly GCA_017380955.1 of Alistipes sp. GTDB lineage: Bacteria > Bacteroidota > Bacteroidia > Bacteroidales > Rikenellaceae > Alistipes. Next base: position 17,553 of record JAFOCZ010000018.1, on the reverse strand, counting down.
GCATAGATGCCTCGGAGTCGAAACTTTGGGGCGAGGAGAAACTAAAGCGAGAACTAAACCCCAACGAGGCGGGAGGCTCATTGTATGAGATGGGCTCATACCCCCTACTCCCTATACTCCGCCTGCTGGGTACAGAATATGAGGATGTCACACTCTACAGCCGCCTCAACGACAATGGCGTGGACATCTACACCCGAGGTATCATCCGCTACCGCAATGCTGTGGCATCGTTCCAGTTAGGTTTGGGTGTTAAGACCGAGGGTAACCTTATAATCTCGGGTACTAAGGGCTATGCCTATGTGCCATCACCTTGGTGGAAGACCGACTACTTCGAACTCCGCTACGAGGATCAGAATATGAACAAGAAGTATTTCTACAAGTGGGATGAGCCAGGTTTGAGATACGAGTTACAGGAGTTTGTATCCTGCATAATAAACAAGCGCTACAACTCTGCGCGTATGCGCCAAAAGGAGAGCATCACGATGGCACGCATAATGCAGCAGTTTGCCCAGCGCAAGAGTGTTTTTGAGTTATGAGAGAGGCGTTGATTGTTGGAGGTGCGAATGGCATAGGACTCGCCATAGCCACACTTTTGGCCGAAGATGAGCGCTTCGGGCGCATACACATCGTCGACCGCACGGAGGTAGCGGAGGAGCATCGCAACACAAAGTTTGTGTTCACGAGGTTTGACCTGCGCGCCGAGGATTACTCCATCTTCGACACCTTCAACGATGTAGACACCCTTATCATCACCGCGGGATTTGGACGCCTTGCGCACTTTGAGGATATCGAGGAGCAGCACATAGTGGATAGTTTCGATGTCAACAGCATAGCACCGCTACGCATCATCCACCACCTATACCCTCGCATCAGCGCCAAGGAGGATTTCTACTGTGGCGTTATGGGTAGCATCGCAGGATTCCTATCCTCACCACTCTTTGCCGTATATGGCGCTACAAAGGCAGCACTAAAGATATTCATCGAGAGTGTGAACGTGGAACTCGAGATGTCGGGCACTACAAACCGCATCCTCAATATATCACCAGGCTCGATAAAGGGCACGGCGTTCTACAATGGCGCTAACGACCTGAGCATCACACGCCAATTGGCAGCGGAAATCCTAAAGCATCTATGGGCAAAGGATGACCTCTTCATTCCGCAATACGACGAGGTATTCCGCGAAGTATTGGAGCGCTACCACGCCGACTTCCGTGCCGAGGGTCGTCACTCCTATGAGTATAAGATGCAGAGCGGCAGAGTGAAAAAGAGCAACGAGTAATAACAACGATTTAGATACTACCCGAAGTTAATATGCAGAAGGATATCACCATATCGATAATAGCGCCTATATATGGCGTTGAGAAGTATATCGTGGAGTTTGCCGAGTCGATACTCTCGCAGTCGTACCCACACATAGAGTTTATCTTCGTGAACGACGGCACCAAGGATCGCTCCATAGAACTTCTCGAGGAGTTGATTACCAAGAAGTATGAGCACCTCAGACCCCAAATAAAGATTGTGCATAAAGAGAATGGCGGTCTGCCAGCAGCACGTCACACAGGCTTGGAGGCGGCAACAGGAGACTATATATATAATGTAGACTCCGACGACTGGCTCTCGGAGGGCTCTATCGAGAAGATTGCCGCAAAGATTGCCGAGACATCGGCAGATGTGGTATACTTCAACTATGTCAAGGAGTACCCTACACGCTCGAGTGTCAAGCGCGAGCGTTGCTACACCTCCGCCGAGCGACCACGCTACATCCGCAATATGTATAACCACGTATCGTTTGGCACACTCTGCAACAAGTGCATACGTCGCCAATTGTTCCTCGACAACACCATCTACGTTCCTAAGTATGGATATGCCGAGGATTGCTACGTCTCGACACAGGTTGTGGGATATGCCAAGAGCATCGCCTACCTCGACGAGAATGTATATCACTATCGCAAGGGTGTGGCAACGGCGATGACAGGACAGCAACGTCGCAAGCGCAAGAGAGAGTATATCCTCAACTTCCTGGATTTATACCTTAAATATAAGGATGTACCTGCTCAGCACAACCCTATCGCCAACATTGTAGATGACATTCTCATACAGGCGGGATGGTACTCTACGTGGTACAACCTCGACCTCTACAGCGAGTTTGAGTGGTTGGCAGCGGCGGTGCGTGGTGCGAAGATTCGTGGTGGCGGCTCGGATGTTCCGCTTGTGGCGCAGATTATCACGAAGATTGTGGCTCTCTGGAAGTAACCTATAGGTTTACCTGAATGGTAGTTCCCGACCACTGGTCTACCTCATAGGTGTGGGCGTGGCGCATATCATCGCCATACTTAACCTCTACACGCAGACCAAATGGTGGGTAGTCGGCAATAGCGGGCAACGTATCCTTATTTGGTACTGCAGGAAACGAATGAGGAAGTACATATATATATAAGGAGAGACTCTCCGCTGGAACGTGATGTAACTCGATACGACGATTTGGGTCGTAGCCATCGGGAGGTGCGAGCAACGAGGCTCCTATAGGTGCAACATCGCTGCGCGACTTGAGCAACTCAACGGCCTCGCCACCGACTGAGGCGCTGCTCATAACGATGATATTATAACGCCAAAACTCCTCGAAATCGGAGTAAATCGAGATGTGAAAACGCTCCATAGAAAAATTTGTTTTTGTAAAACTTTGCTACAAAAATAGTAATAATTTGCAAATTTTAGTTTTTTATCGTAAATTTGCAGACTATTTGTGCTGAAATGGAACAAATTGGATTGTATAAGATAGCCTATAAGGGGCTTAAGGTTGGTAGTTACGACTTTGATTTTAAGGTAGATAGCGCACTTTTCGAGGCCTACGAGACCGAGGAGATCAAGGGCGGTGACTGCGTGGTGCGCGTTCAACTAAATCGTAGCGAGGCTATGTTGGAGTTGAATGTGAGCATCGAGGGAGAGGTAATTTGTGAGTGCGACCGTTGCTTGGAGGATTGTCCTATAGCAATCGACTACAACGGCGACCTCGTTGTTAAGTTCTCGGAGGAGACAGATTTCTACGACGGCGACGTTATGTGGATATCTCCAGCCGAAGATATGCTCGACTTAACGCAGTATATCTACGAGAGCATCGTGTTGTCGTTGCCATATAGTCGTGTACACGAGGATGGCGAGTGCAACCCCGAGATGCTTGCGTCGTTTACCGAGATTAGCGAGGAGGAGTTGGAGGCACTTGAGGCTAAGGCCGAGGAGGCAGATGTTGTTGCCCTGGACGACAGAAGCCGCAGCATCCTCGAGGCGCTGAAGGCACAAATGGACAAAGAGGAATAAAATGCAAGTTTGCAAGGCAGTAATTCCGTCAGGCTGCCGAACAGACAATTGACAAACATAAAACTTAAAAACTATATTGTAAGATGGCACATCCTAAACACAAAGTCTCTTCAACACGTCGAGACAAGAGAAGAACTCACTACAAGGCTGTAGTTCCAACTGTAGTAAACTGCTCAAACTGTGGTTCAGCAGTACTCTACCACCGCGTTTGCCCAGAGTGTGGCTTCTATCGCGGTAAGCTCGCAATCGAGAAGAAGGCTGCAGAGTAGTCTTCAACACTAACAAAAGGAGCAACACCGCACGCGGTAGTTGCTCCTTTGTTTTAAACTTACGAAAGAGTAAGTCTCTATCATTGTCCCACCACGCAACATTTCCAAATTTATGGTAAGGATAGGTATCGACGCTATGGGTGGCGACTTCGCACCCGAAGTAGCCATCGAAGGAGCAGTAATGTCGTTGAAGTTTCTCGACAAGGAGAGCCGCATAGTTCTCTTTGGCGATAAGGAGCGTATCGAGGAACTCCTAAAGAAGCACAACTGCCCAGCAGAAAATTTCGACATCGTAGCCACAACACAGGTTATCGAGATGGGTGACCACCCAGCAAAGGCCTTTATCGCAAAGCGCGACTCAAGTATCACCGTAGGTTTCAACTACCTCGCCGAGGGTAAGATTGACGGTTTCGCCAGCGCAGGCTCTACAGGTGCTATGATGGTTGGCTCAATGCAGGTTATCAAGCCTATAGAGGGTGTTATCCGCCCTGTATTGGCAACGCTGATACCTACAGTTTCCGCCGAGCACGGTATTCAGCGTGCTGTACTGATGGATGTAGGTCTCAACGTAGATGCAAAACCTGAGGTGTTGGCACAGTATGGTCTTCTTGGCTCGATATATGCCAAGTCGGCCCTCAAGATGGACAACCCTCGTGTGGCACTCCTCAATATTGGCGAGGAGGAGGGCAAGGGTAATGCCCAGGCTAAGGCTACCTACGACCTTATGAAGGAGGATAAGCGTTACAACTTTGTGGGTAATGTCGAGGCATCGTACATCTTCACCGGCAAGATTGGCGATGTTGTGGTTGCGGATGCCTTTGTGGGCAACAGCCTCCTGAAGATGGCCGAGGCTCTCTACCGCATCAACTTCCGCCTCGGCGGTGGCAAGCCACGTTTGAAGAACTTCTTGCGCCCATTGCTCGGTCGCATAGTTCCAAAACTTTATTGGCAGAACGACTTCTGGGATGCTATGAACGCCGAGAGCGTTGGTGGCTTGCAGGTTATGGGTATCAACGCCCCTGTTATGATTGGTCACGGCAGTTCTTCGGCACGCGCCATCTGCAGTATGATTCTCTCGATGGAGCGTGATATCAAGAGTAACTTCCCACAGAAATTGCGCGAGGCACTCAAGGAGTCAAACAGCGAGAATAAGGAGTAATAACCATTAGGCTGACTGAAGGGGACTTGGTCAGCCTTTATTCAAAACATACTGATTATGAAATATTTAAGCATACTTTTAGCACTACTTTTCGTAGTTGCGTGCGAGCCAACAGTAGATAATCCCGACACTCCAACGCCCCCAAATACGGAGGATGATGGCAAGGATGATGGCAAGGATGACAGCTGGATGGATGAGGTTATCGACACATCGGATGCAAACTACCTCTTCAAGGATGGCATCACAGGTAGGGTGATGTTCTTGGAGTCTTACGGCCTTAGCAACGACTACATCTCACTCAATGACAACGCAACAGGCCTCACACTCTTCTTGGACCTCTACTCACCGATGGTGTACGACTACGTAACGCCAGGCATCTACACCTTTGGTGATGGTGCGGCAATGACAGTTCATCGTGAGTATTGCTACATCCGCTTCCCAGATGAGACGTTGATGCGCTTCACGGATGGTCGCGTAAAGGTGATTGCTGACCCAGAGCACTCTTCGGGATATCCTTACTACCACATCACAGCACGTTTCGTGAATGAGGCGGAAGAGGTTATCGTAGCCGACTACGAGGGACAGTTAATTGAGCAATAAGCGAGGCACATACCTATATACAATAATAGAGGGTATCCGTATTGGATACCCTCTATTATTGTATACTCTTTAAGGCTATTATAACTTATCCAACTCAATTTCGAAGTCAGCCAAGACATTCATATAGTTGATAAATGCCTCGTAAGCAGAGTCATAAGGGTTGAAGTATGAGTGTACATCACCGTCCGAGAACCACTTGGTAGCCATATAGTAGAAGTGGTCAGAGTTCTGCATAAAGTGCCATACAAACTCGAAATCCTTATTCTTAGCCTTCTTTACCTTTGGAGACAAAGAGTACAACTTGCGGAATGCCTCGTTCTGGAGGTCGTTACCCAACCACGCTGTTACATCGCGCTCCTCATCGGCCCACGACATAGCATATGGACAGTGGAGGACAGCAACAGGCTGAAGTTTCTTAGCAGCCTCGCTAACAGTAGCGAACTCCACACCTGCGTTGAGAAGTGCCTGTGGCAACGCCTTAACGAAGTCGAAGATACCTGTAGATGCCTTCTGGTGCTCACCAAAGGTCTCGTAGTCCATAAAGAGGTTAACTACATCACCTGTCTCCGATGCCACCCACTGCGCAAACTTATCGGCTGTGAGAGGCCACTCAGGCCAACCCTCGTTAGAGAAACGGAAGGCGATGTCGTCCGAGAGTTTGTAGTTACGCAACAAGAGGCGGAGTTTGTTCTCCACGCCATCGGTATATACGAAGTTTGGAGACTTCCAACCCAAGATGTGACGCGCACCCTCAGCAAGCATAGTCTTGAAACCAAGACCCTGCACAGCCTTAGCGATATCGTCAGAGTAGATCAACTCGGTGTTGCGGAACGCTGTAGGCTTCACACCAAACTCATCCTTAAGCATCTGAGTGTGAAGTTTCACCTCCTGCTTGAAATCCTCCACAGAGTAGAGCGATGACAACGAGTGAGAGTATGTCTCGGCGAGGAACTCCACACAACCGGTCTCGGCAAGACGCTTGAACGACTCGAGGACCTCTGGAGCATATGCCTTGAACTGCTCAACAGCCGAGCCTGTGATAGAGAAAGTGCAACGCACAGCACCCTTATGCTCGTTGATGAGGTTCAACAACAAAGCGTTCATTGGCAAGTAGCACTCGCGAGCCACCTTCTGCATAATAGCGCGGTTGGTGAAGTCGTCGAGATAATTGTGGTCGTTGCCCATCTGAAAGAAACGATATGTCTTCAAACGCCAGGGCTGGTGAACCTGAAAATAGAAACAAACAGTCTTCATATATCTTACTTTTTATTTGTTACACTTATCGATAGCCTGCTGATATACATCCTTAATCTTCACAGCAGCATTGAACCACTTGAGGTTGTTAACCTCCTCCATACCCTTCTCCTGGAACATCTTGGCAAGAGCAGGATAACTGATAAGGCCGTAGATAGCATCTGCCATAGCATCTACATCCCAATAGTTAACCTTAATAGCATAGTCCAAGACCTCGGCAACACCACTCTGGTGTGAGATGATGGTAGGAACGTTGGAACGCATAGCCTCCAATGGCGAGATACCGAATGGCTCAGATACCGAAGGCATAATATATACGTCGGACAACTGGAACATCTTCTGCACATCGTCACCCTTCAAGAAACCTGTGAAGTGGAAACGGTCGGCGATGCCAAGTTGCGCAACACGACGAATACAGTGATTCATCATATCGCCCGAGCCCGCCATAACGAAACGCACGTTAGGAACACGAGCAAGCACCTTCGCCGCAGCCTCGATGAAGTAGTCAGGGCCCTTCTGGAATGTGATACGACCCAAGAACGTAACAATCTTATCCTTCACGCCACGCTCTGGCACAGGGTTGTCGTTCTCGGCAAACTGCACAGCATTGTGCACCGCAACAACCTTCTCAGGCTCGATGTGATACTTGTCGATGACGATGTTGCGTGTGAGGTTTGACACCGCGATAACCATATCCGCAGCAGCCATACCAGCACGCTCAATCTCATAGACACGTGTATCGATATTGTCGCTTGACGAGCGGTCGAACGACGTTGCGTGCATATGCACAACAAGCGGCTTGCCCGACACGCGCTTAGCAGCGATACCAGCGAAATATGTCAACCAGTCGTGGGCGTGGATAACATCGAACTGACCCTCGAGTTGCTTAGCAACCTCGGCAGCGACAACTGCATAGCGAGCAACCTCCTCCATAATATTGGCACCATACTTACCCGAGAAGGTGTAGCGCTGTGTCCAACTATCGCCCTTACGCTCCCAGAACTTCTTACCCGTACGCTCGTAGCCCTCGCGGTAGGTAGCCCACTCCTCAGGAGAGATGTATGGGACCATATTTGAGTCGATATGGATGAACGAAATCTTGCGCATAATGTCGTCAGCACCCTCGATGCTTGAGTCGCAATATGTAGCCTCGATGTCGCTGGCATTGACAACCTTCACAAAACTCTCGTCCTCGTCACCCGACGCCTTAGGCATCACGAAGATAACCTCCACATCGTTGCGAGCCAAGCCCTGTGTCATACCATAACAGGCCGTACCCAAACCTCCGGCAATGTGAGGTGGGAACTCCCATCCGAACATTAATACTCTCATAATATATCGTTTTTTATTTATTTCTGAACACTCTTACGCACGCACTTACGCTTAGGTTTCTCCTCCATAGCGTCGGCCTTTGGCTGTGCCTTCCTGGCAGCCTTCTTCTTAGGAGCAAACTTCTCGACCATCTGGTTGATGAGAAGCAGACCCGCTACAGATGTGGCGTGAGATACCGAGCCTCGTGGGCCGTGTGGAGGGTCACCCTCGAAACGCTCAGAGATAGAGCCTACACACTTGGTCTGAAGTTCGTTGTCGAACTCCTCGAGGAGTGCTTTAGCCTCGCCATAGTAACGCTCGCCATTGAGTGCAAAGCAAGCCTTAACATAGAATGTCAAAGGCCATATCCACGCCGAACCGTTGCGTGATGCGAGATCCTGTGAGCGCTGATCCTCGTTGTAGTTTGACTTATAGAGGAGGTTACGTGGTGAGAGGGTACGCAATCCTCGTGGTGTGAGCAGGTGGTCACGAACGGTCATCACCGCACGCACCAACTTCTCCTCGTCGAGCATCGTGTAGTCCAAACCACAAACCACAATCATATTGCAACGTATGAACTTGTTAACCTCGTCGTAGTTTACATAGTCTGCCAAGTAACCCTCCTCCTCGAGCCAAAACTTCTCGATAAAGGACTTCTTGGTCTTCTCTGGAGCACCCTTCCACTCCGCTACAAAGGCCTTATCACCCTGCTTCTTGGCAACTGCCAAGGTGTATGACACGGCGTTGTACCACAATGCCTGCAACTCCACAGGGTAGCCACGGCGTGGTGTTACAGCCTGACCGTCGATGATTGTACCCATCCAGGTCAAAGGACGATCTGCCCACGCCCATACAAGACCATTGTCGTGGAGACGGATATCCTCGTAGAATCCTGCGTGGTAAGCCTCGAGGATTCCCTTCATAACATCGCCATACTTCTCCCACAACTCCTTCTGAGACATATGAGCCTCGAGATTCTGGAGTGTGTAGTAGAGCCACAGCGGAGCATCCACAGCAGGAGGCACCGAGCGACCCTCGAGCAGACCACTCTCGCGGATGTCACGCACCGCAGTGTCGAGGGCTGCCACGCAATCCTCCACACGACCCTGTGTGAGTGTCAAGCCTGGAAGGGCCATAAACGTATCCTCCATAAACGAGCCAAACCAAGGATAACCAGCAACAACCTCTGTGCGGTCACCAGGGCGGCGGATGATAAACTGACGTGCTGAGTGCTGCAAGCAACTCAAGAAGTCAATCTTATGGGTGCGGTGAGCAATCTGCTGCTCATAAACCTCGGTGATGGTCTCTGGCGTTGCCATATAGTCGGTAGCAGCCGAGAATATCACACTCTCACCCTTCTTGATGTTAAACTCGAAATATCCTGCGCTAAGCAAATCCTCGTGACCCTCATAGCCGCGTGCCAACTCCTTGCGATACTCAAAGTTGTAGTACCAATCTGGGGCTGCAATAAACTCCGAGTCCTCCTTGTTCAACTGCATATGCAACCAAGGGAATCCATCGTACAAGCGGCACTTAACACCATATGGTATAGGATATGCACGACCATCAGCCTCCATATTTGCCTTAGACAGAGAATGCTTCTCGCGGAAGGCGAGCAATGGACGAAGACGCAACGTAGTATCGGAGTGAGCATCAACCAACGTATAGCGAATCATAAGTTGTGTGCGGTTGTGTACCCACAACAACTCCTTCTTCAAAACCACACCTCCCACACGATAGGTAATCGTAGGCACAGGGGTGTACTCAAAGTCGGTGATATACTTATGACCACGAGGCTCATACGCACCCTCGAAGCGGTGTAGAGCGAGGTTGAACGACTGATCGTGCTGCACTACAGTCTCGTCGAGTGACGACAGCAACACATATGCGCGGTCGCTCTGGTCAATAGGAGCAACCATCAAGCCGTGATACTTACGTGTGTTGCAACCAACGATGGTTGTACTCATATAACCGCCACGACGATCCGTCGAAAGCACCTCTCTATCGAGCGAGTACTCCAAGTTGCCCAACTCACCTTTGTCGAATTTTAGTCCTGACATAATCTATCTATTATTATTTATAGTTTTGACACACCTATATACAACTTCGCGCACCACAAGATGTTCACTTACAGGGGAATAGAACAATTATCAGCGGTGTTGAAAAAGAAAATTAAAATTTCACAAAGTAAAGTTACGATTTATTTTCTAAAATCGCAAATAATTATGCAAAAATTGACTCTATAACCGCATCCGACATCATAAACTTCGTGGTAGGGATTAGCAACTGATTACCACGATGTTGCACAACACCGGCCTCAACCCACCCCTTTGCCGAGGCTACGATGCGCTCTACCTCATCCGCTCCATAATGCTCCGCCACAAAGCCCAAATCTATACCCTCGGCCCTGCGCAACGAGGTCATAACATACTCGTTAAGATGGTCCACATCAGTTAGAGTCTCACCCTCGAGACGTATATCGCCATCGCCATACTCCTTTGCCGTCGATACGCACCACGTGCGGTTATCGCCACTAAACGAATGCGCCCCAGGACCTATGCCGAGATACTCAACACCCTGCCAATACGCCGAGTTGTGACGCGCACGGCGACCCTCCAAGGCATAGTTCGACACCTCGTAATGTTCATACCCTGCTTCCGCCAACATTCGCTCCACCATCAGATACTCCATCTCCGAGCGCTCCTCATCCACAGGTGTATACTCCCCACGTCGCGTGAGCAGTCCGAGGCGTGTATTCTCCTCCACCGTGAGGTGATATGCCGAGATATGCTCCACACCCAACGATATCGCCCTCTTTAGCGTCTCCTCCAGCCACCCATCGCCAAAGCCCGCAACGCCAAAGATTATATCTATCGAGATGTTATCATATCCCGCACTGCGAAGTCGCGCGACACACTCCACAGCCTCCTCGGCGCTATGTCGTCTGTTCATAAACTGCAACACCCTATCGTCAAACGACTGTATACCAAGGCTTATGCGGTTGATGGATGTAGCGCGTAACTGATTGATATACTCCTCGGTCAAATCATCGGGATTTGCCTCGAGGGTTATCTCCTCAACAGCCGAACAGTCGAAGAGTTGACGTGCGTGCGCTATAAGTCCCTCTATCTGCTCGGCAGAGAGCAACGACGGCGTGCCACCACCAAAATATATAGATGTCAACCGCTTATCGGAAAGATAGTTATGTCGCTGGTCGAGTTCCCTGTGCATAACCTCAACAACACGAGGTATCAGCGCCACAGCACCCACCTTATAGAAATCACAATAGGTGCATATGCGTTTGCAAAAGGGAATATGAAAGTATAGAGTTGCCATAGGTTACCGTTTGAATAGATACAAAATTACGAAAAAAGTTGATATTTGCGACAAGTCAATCACAAAAAGTATTATATTTGTAGTCGAAACATCATACAACTATGAAGAGTATTAGAGAACTTTACCGCATAGGCACAGGCCCTTCGAGCAGTCATACTATGGCACCACGTCGCGCTGCAGAGATTTTTCAGCACCGCAACCCCGAATGTACATATTTCCGTGTGACGCTCTACGGCAGCCTTGCCGCCACAGGAAAGGGTCACTTAACCGATAAGGCTATTTTCGACGTATTGCGCCCACACGGCAATGTGGAACTTATATGGGAGCCCTCGATATTCAAGGATTTCCACCCTAACGGTATGCGCTTCGAGGCCATCGAGGATGACCACGTTGTCGACGACTGGACAGTATACAGCGTAGGAGGTGGCGCACTGGCAGAGGAGGATAGCGTACCTATTGAGACTGCGGACATCTACCCCCACACCAAACTCACCGACATCCTGAGATGGTGCACAGAGAATGGTCGCACCTTCTGGGAGTATGTGGAGTTGCACGAGGGTAGCGACATCTGGATATTCCTGGCAAAGATATGGCGTGTTATGCGCGAGGCTGTGGAGCGAGGTATCGAGACCGACGGCGTTATCCCTGGTCCACTAAACCTTCCACGTCGTGCTATGCGCTACAATGTTCGTGCCTCGGGTTATAAGCAGAGCCTGCAGTCACGAGGTCTCATCTTCTCATACGCACTTGCCGTTAGCGAGGAAAATGCCTCGGGAGGTCGTATCGTCACTGCACCAACGTGTGGCTCATCGGGAGTTCTTCCAGCAGTATTGTACCACTTGTGGAAGACCCGTGAGTTCAGCGACACACGTATCTATCGTGCTCTTGCCACCGCAGGTCTCATAGGCAACATCGTGAAGCAGAATGCCTCGATATCGGGCGCTGAGGTGGGATGTCAGGGCGAGGTAGGTGTGGCGTGTGCTATGGCAGCAGCGGCAGCAAACCAACTCTTTGGTGGCACTCCCGCACAGATTGAGTATGCCGCAGAGATGGGTCTTGAGCACCACCTCGGTATGACCTGCGACCCTGTGTGTGGCTTGGTGCAGATTCCTTGTATCGAGCGTAATGCCTACGCCGCAGCACGAGCCTTGGATGCTAACCTCTACTCTATGTATACCGATGGTCACCACCGTGTGTCGTTCGACCGTGTGGTGGAGGTTATGAAGCAGACAGGTCACGACCTGCCATCTATCTACAAGGAGACTGGCGAGGGAGGCTTGGCAAAGGACTTCTTCTAAACCTGTAATGGACAATAGACCTATAATCGTCGCATTCACCGGACATCGCGACTACGACAACTCTGCAAATGAGGCTCTGCGCGATGCAATAACCTCGCTCTACAATAGTGGTGCGAGGGTTTTTCGTGTGGGTATGGCAGAGGGTTTCGATATGACCGCTGCGGAGTTTGTCATAGAGCATATGGCCGAGCATAACGACATTGTACTGGAGGCATATATCCCCTGGCCCGACTTCATCGAGCACTTCGACGACAGCAACGCACTGCGCTTCAATAACATCATAATACACTGCAGCAGAGCAGATTTCGCCAGCGAGGAGTTTCACAAAGGCGTCTACCACAAGCGCAACGATATGCTTATCGAGGGTGCTGACTACCTCATAGCGTGGTGGAACGGCAAGTCGAGTGGCACGGGATACACCGTGAAGCGAGCGCGTAAGAAACACCTGAAAATCCTAAACCTATACCCATCGCAGCAGATGAAACTGCAACTATAGATTTATATGGACAGCAAGATAACGATTCGTGAGGCTACCTCGGAGGATTACAAACTCATTGCCGAGGTGGTATGTATGGCCGTAGGCCACGACACATCGCACCCCATATACCCTGTATTCGAGGAACTTGCGCAGCGCGACCATAGCCAATATAGTTGGCACAACACGCTTATTGCCGAGGTAGGAGGCAACGCCGCCGGCGCTATCGTGGGCTACGACGGCGCTATGCTTGAGACCCTGCGAGAGCCTATATATCCGCTCCTTGAGAAGCACCTCGGAGAAGTGCTACCCATAGAGGATGAGACCGAGGCAGGAGAGTTCTACCTCGACTCGTTAGGCACACTGCCCGAGTACCGAGGTAGGGGCATCGGCGCAGCACTCATCAGGGCTATGAGCCACAGAGCCTTCGAAGAGGGACATCGCCGCGTGGGACTTATCGTAGACTACGACAATCCGCGTGCCGAGAAGTTATACACCTCGTTAGGCTTTCAGCGTGTGGGGCATAAGAAATTCTTAGGTCACGATATGCACCACCTGCAACTAACAACCACAGAGAAGTAATTAGGTATTAATACTACCAAAAATCTAATAAATTAATAATATTTTTGCACCAACTTAAAAGAATTAGTTATGAAGATTAAACATCTCGTTATGGCGCTTACAGCACTTTGCATATGCTTTAGCGCTCAGGCACAGGAGACTAAGAGTGAGAAATTTCACGCTTTCGCAGATAAGTACCTCAAACTCTCGGGATACCTCCAGGGTGGTTTTGAGTGGAGCGAGAACACCGACCCAGAGTCTACATTCTACCTTAAACGTGCGCGTGTGAGCCTCTCGGGTAATGCCGCCGAGGAGAAGATAGACTACCGCTTGCAGGTGGATATGGCAGGCTCGCCAAAGATTTGCGACCTCTACGTCCGCTATAAGCCCCTCAGCGAGTTGAGTATGCAGATTGGTCAGTTCAAAGTGCCATTTGCCATCGAGAACGAACTTTGTGGTCCTACGACATTCGAGTTTATCGAGTATTCATATATCACAACCTACTTCTCGCGTAACAACGCTGCCTACGACGGCATCGCAGCAACAGGTCGCGACATCGGCTTCCAACTCTTCGGTGGTTTCATCGAGCAGGAGGGCTACAACATCATCAACTACAACTTGGCGGTGTTCAACGGTGCGGGTATCAACAAGAAGGATAACAACGCATCGAAGGATGTTGTGGCACGACTTATGATTAAGCCTGTGAAGGGACTCTCGCTCTCGGGATCGTATATGTATGCCGAGACTAACTACGACGAAGCGGTGTATATGAAGAGCCCACGTTGGTCTGTTGGTGCGTGGTATGACTCACGTCACTGGGTAGCACGCGCTGAGTATGCCGAGGCGGCATTTGGCAACAACAAGGCATCATCGCTCTACGCCCTTGCTGGTTACCACTTCGAGAAGCCTTGGTCTGTAGTTGCTCGTTATGAGTTTATCAAGGACGACGCGAACTTCCTCAACGAGGAGCGCATCACACTTGGTGGCGTATACAAGCCATTCAAGTTCTTGCGCCTGCAGTTGAACGCAACATACATAACTAACCACGCCCCGACGGCGAAGGTTAAGACACCATTAGGTGCAAACCTTTTGGTGACGGCTATATTCTAACCGCGAGGCTGCTTGAATTTGTCGTGCAACAAATTCAAGCAGTTTCTTTTATACCTAATTACTACAAATGAAAAAATTTCGTACCGAAGACTGGATTGTAACATTTCTAAGTATCCCACTAATCATCCTCATAGGGTACGCTGGTTTGCTGCCCAATGGAGGTCCTAAGATTCCCGAGACGCTGGCTACGTGGCACGACTGGCTCAGCATCGGCATCTTCTTCGCTATCGCTCTTGTTATGCTCTTTGTGGGCAACAAACTTCTGGGCAGACCCCTACGCGGTCTTTTAGCATCGTTCATAGTAATCTTCATCATAGCACTTGCTGCTCAGTGGGTTGCGAAACTCGAGGCAGTGAAATACTATGGTTTCGAGGCGGTATTCTTCTCTGTTCTCTTCGGACTCATAATCCGCAATGCCTTCCGTGTTCCCGAGTGGCTGAAGCCTGCCATACAGGGAGAGTTTTTCATAAAGATTGGCGTTATATGCCTTGGTGCTACGGTGCTCTTCAGCGACGTTATGAAGTCGGGCTTCGCAGGTCTCATACAGGCAAACCTCGTGATACTCGTAGTATGGTTCTTCGCCTACTTCTTAGCCCGTAAGTTGAAGGTGGAGCGCGCCTCGGCAATGACCTTGGCAAGTGGCGTGTCGATATGCGGCGTCTCGGCGTGCATCACAGCCGCCGGCGTGGCAGGAACAGATAAGAGACAACTATCCTACATAATATCGCTGGTGCTTATCATCGTAGTGCCTATGATATACCTTATGCCGTGGTTAGCGGAGATGGTTGTGCCAATGCTCAGCAATGACCCTGTGATACAGAGCGAGATTACAGGAGCGTGGATAGGTGGCACTATAGACACCACCTCGGGCGTTGGAGCATCGTCGGAGATGGCAGGAGACCTCGCACAGCGCACAGCGATAGTGGTTAAGGCTACGCAGAATGTCCTCATTGGCGTAGTGGCATTCTTCATAGCCATCTACCTCTCGGCGCGCTCGGAGGTGAGTGATAGTAAGGTACGCCCATCGTTCGTCGGCGTGGTGTGGGATAAGTTCCCGAAGTTTATCCTCGGCTTTGTGGTGGCATCGGCGATATTCAGCATCCTCCAAAACCAGGGACTGCTCACCCTCAACGATAGTGGCAAAATCATAGAGACCTCGGTGGCAAAGACCTTCTCGACATTCTTCTTCTCGTTGTCGTTTGTCTGCATAGGTATGGACACCCGCCTCAAGGATATCATCTCGCGCGAAAACCGCAAACTGCTATTCTCGTTCATCGGCGCTCAGGTCTTCAACATCGTGGTTACGCTGTTCATAGCGTGGCTGATGTTCGGCATCGTGAAACCAGCACTATGGCCTACGCACCACGATACAACACACATAGAAGTAACAAAGTAACCAACTATATATAAACAATTTAGGGAGTTTGGCGAGGAAATCAACCTCACTAAACCCCCTAAATTATTTTACAGCCACTCTTACCTCAACTGCTCGAGAAGTGTAGAGCATCCATCCTCCAATAAATCCAACACCAACTCAAAGCCCTCGTGACCCTCGTAGTATGGGTCGGGGATGTAAGACCAGTCGGGATTGTGACGCAGAAACTCGCGGAAACGGAAAATCTTCTGCTGCGCCGCGCGGTCGGGTGCTAAGCGAAATAGCGCCTCATAGTTGTTGTCATCCATAGCAATCAGCATATCGAACTTGTCGAAATCTGCCTCACGCACCTGACGTGCCAGATGAGGCATCTCTATGCCTCGCGCCGACGCAGCACGACGCATACGCGCATCGGAACGCTCCCCGGCGTGACCGCCATATGTTCCCGCCGAGTCGATAACCACCTTATCGGCAATTCCCTCACGCTCCACCAGCATCCTCAACATCGCCTCCGCCGCCGGCGAACGACAAATATTTCCAAGACAAACAAAAAGTATTCTCTGTTTCATATTCCACAATTTTATATCGCAAATATACACTTTTTCGTGGAATATCACACTCTTTTTCGTTGAGTAAATATGAGGGTTGGTTTAATAATATCGTTTTTCGGGAGGGTGAGTACAGTATTTATGGGCGTTTTCTAATTATTTTGTATATCTTTGTCGGCAATTTATTAGCATAAAACATTTTACACGATATGAAACTAAAGACTCTTTTACTTTTGGTTATCGCCTCGATGACGTTTGCTATGAGCGCCGAGGCTCAGTCGCTACCTCGCAAGGTGCGCAATGTCGAGGTACAGGATCTCGATGCTAAGAAGGCTCGTCTGCCTTGGTGGGGCGAGAAGAACCTCCTTATCTTCTACGTTGACCCTGAGGTACCTAAGCAGAATCACGACTTCATAACATACATCGAGGAGACAGGACGTGTGCAGGGTCCAAACATCGAGGGCTTCGGCATCGTAAACCTCAAGGATGCCGTATATCCTAACAACGTAGTGCGTAAGATTGCCGATGCGCGTACCGCGAAGAATGGCGCTACAATCCTCTGCGACCCCGACCACTACATCAGCAGCGCGTGGCGTCTCGGCGATTGCAACAATATGTTCGTAATTATGCTTGTGAACAAGGCCGGAGAACTTGTCTACGTTCACAAGGGCGAGATGGACGAGAAGGCACAGCAGGAGTTTATCGCAGCAGCAGAGCCTTTGCGATAGTCTACAATGCTCTTTAGCACAGCCCTTTGCGACCTAGCAAAAGGGGGACTACAACGACCGGATATCATCTATATCTGGTCGTTTTTCTTTGGTAGCGCTATAGTAAATTATACTACAAAATTGTCATTTTCTCCACTATAGAGGTATACCTTCCTATATGCTAAATTTGCAAATTGAAAGTATATATAATACTTTCCCGCTTCGAGGTTTCGGA
>JAFOCZ010000163.1 GCA_017380955.1 Alistipes sp. | reverse complement strand
GCAGGTGGAGTCACGCCTCAGCGATGCCGAGTATCAACTATCGCTCGCTCAGCAGCAACGACAGCAGGCACTACACCGCTTCAATAGCCTTTGTGGTGCTGAGCCTACGCGAGAGGTGAGCCTTACGGAGAGTATTCTTGATACGATGTATATGCCTCGGCGTGAGGATGTTGATGAGGTTATAGCATCGCATCCGATGTATGTAACGAATGTTGCACGTCGTGAGGTGGCACGCTGGGATATCAGGGTGCGCCGTGCCGACTATCTGCCGAGTGTTGGGCTTAATATCTACGGAGGCTGGCAGCCAAATTTGCCATATGTCAAAGGTGCTGGAACTCGCCTTGATGGTGGTGCAGTGGTCACTATGAGCACCCCTATCTTCCATTTTGGCGAGCGACGTGAGGCGGTGCGCTCTGCACAAAGTAAGTTACGCAGTGCGGAGGTTGCGGTGGAGGATTTGGCGGATGAGATACGCCTTAACGAGAGCAACGGCTGGACAAATCTTTTGGCTACGCAGGAGCGTGTGGAGGCCATACGCCGTAACCTCGCCATCGCCACCGAGAATCTCGAGATTAGCACCTACTCCTATGGCGAGGGTCTTGCCACGATGCTCGATGTTATGCAGGCGCAGTTGAGTTGGTTGCAGATATATAGCAACGCCATCGCAGCGCAATATGACTATGCGGTGGCGATATCGGCATATCGTTATATTGTGGCGAAGTAGCGAAATACTCCGCGTTCGATAAAATCGCAAGCGTCAGACACAATATTTTCCAAAAAGTTTCGTATATTTGCGGTATATATACCTATATAATATGCGAAGAAGAGTTTTTTCATTAGCAGTGCTTATGCTTGCTGCGTCGTTGTCGAGCGGCATAATGGCACAAATACCCGATAAAACGAAGCATACCGACCACATAGATAGTATGCTTGAGCGTCACCGCTGGGGTGATGCACACGTAGCCCTTCAGGAGTATCAGAAGGTGCTTGACCCTATCCACGACCGTCGTGATGTGGAGTGGGTGGAGTATTACAAAACCCTTTGCGCCGTGGAACTCGACAGTGGCGATGTTGTGGCACAAATGCACGACTACCTCGAGCGTTATCCACAGAGCCTCTATCACAATAAGATGTCCTTTATGTTGGCGTGCTATGAGTGTGATAATGGCAATATGTCGCAGGCAAAGGAGTTGTTCGAGGCGGTAGATTACAAGGCGTTGGATGCTCAGGAGCGCGAGCGCTACGACATCCGTATGGGTTACATCTGCTTTGTGAATGGCGACTACACTAAGGCAAACCTTCATATGCAGAAGATTCCTACCGTGTCGGAATACTATCCTCACGCTCTCTACTACACATCCTATATCACCTACGCCGAGAATCGCAACGCAGACGCCGAGCGTAACTTCAAGGCTCTTGCTAAATATCAGCCCTACGATGAGTTAGTGCCATTCTACCTCTTGCAGTTGGAGTACCGCAAGGGTAACTACGACTATGTCATCGCCGAGGGTGAGCGCCTTATCTCTCAGACATCGCAGAATACCTACAACGACCTTGTGCGTATCATCGCCGAGAGTTACTTCATCAAGGGTGACTATGCCAATGCCATTCGTTATATCTCGAAATATCCTGCCGAGGATATGTCGCGCCAGGAGTATTACATCCAGGGCTACTCGCTCTATCGTATGGCGCGCTATGGCGAGGCTATAAAGCCTCTTGTGAAGGTGTGCGGAGCGATGGATGCCTTGACACAGAATGCGTCGTACCACCTTGGTGACTGCTACCTGCGTTGTGGCGTTAAGCGTAGCGCTGCCGATGCCTTTGCTATGGCATCTGTGGAGGGTTTCGATGCCGATATCGCGCGTGATGCACTGTTGAACTATGGTCGTCTGATGTACGAACTTGGTGGTGGTCGCTTCAATGAGGCTGTCAATGTGTTGCAGGATTTCCTTGTGCGATATCCTCAGTCGCCACACGCCTCGGAGGTTAAGAAACTCCTTATCGCGGCGTTCTACAACTCTAAGGATTATGTTGCAGCATACGATGCAATACGCTCACTCCCAAATCCCGACAGCGACCTTCGTGCTGTATTGCAGAGGGTTGCGGTGTTGCGTGCTGTGGAGGCTATTGGCGATGGTAAGTGGGATGATGCCGAGGTGCTGCTCAAGGAGTCGCAGAGCATCGGTCTTGTGCCAAAGTACAACGCCCTGACACTCTACTGGCAGGGTGAGGTGGCGTATAAGCGAGGTGACTATGCCCTTGCTGAGCAGTGTTACGAGGATTATATCCGTCGTGCGCCAAAGAGCGAGATGGAGTATCACTATGCCCACTATAGTCTGGGTTATGCCTACCTCACATTGGGTAAGATGGAGGAGGCGCAGACCGCATTCCAGACCTTTGTCCGCGACTACACTATGCGCGACAACTACCTCTACGATGCCCACAACCGCTTGGGTGATGCATACTACGCAGTGCGTGAGTTTGCCAATGCCCGTAAGATATATAACGTTGTTGCCAAAGCCCCTGCTGACGAGCGCCACTATGCTAAGTATCAGTTGGCACGCGTGGAGGGTATCGACAACAAGCCAAAGGCGAAGATTGACAGGCTAAAGGCGATACTTGCCGATGCCGAGGGTGACTATATCGACGATGCGTGGTATGAGTTGGGTAAGACTTATATCGCCGAGCAGCGATATAAGGATGGCGCTATGACACTTCAGGAGTTTGTGGATGCCGACACCCTCTCGCCATACTACGTTCCCGCGTTGTCGGATTTGGCGCTGGCATACTACAACCTTAACCGCAAGGGCGATGCTCGTCGTTGCTACGAGAAGGTTGTCGACTACGACCCACAGTCCGCAGCGGCTATGGAGGCTATACGTGGCATCCGCGAGATTTATGTCTCGGAGGGTAGGGTAGACGAATATTTCGCCTATGCCGAGCGTCGTGGCTTGCAGAGCGATATGTCGGCAGCGGCGCGTGACTCGTTGAGTTTCGCAGCGGCAAAGAATATCTATCTCAATGGCGATATGAACACCGCGCGTGAGAAACTTGCCAACTACCTCGATAGTTTCCAGCAGGGATACAACCGCACCGAGGCACTCTTCTACCTCAGCGACTGCTATGTGGCATTGGAGGATAACGATGCGGCACTCAGCACTATGCGCACACTTCTCGAGCAGGGTAACACCCACTACACCGAGCGTGTGCTGGATGTATACTCGCGTATGAGTTACGATATGGCGCAGTACGAGGAGTCGGCAAAGGCATACCGCAAACTCTACGGTGTTGCTCACGATACTAAGCGCCGCGAGGTGGTGTCGGAGGGTTATGTAGATGCCACACTGAAGTATGGCGATGGTGCTGCCATAAAACTTATGGCCGATGATGTTGCCACTATGAGCGACGCATCGTCGTGGGCTCAGAGGGTGTCGCGCCTTGCCAAGGCCGATGTATTGCGCGAGGAGGGCTTGCGTAGCGAGGCTCTTGAGATTTATAATGCTTTGGCTAAGGAGGTGCGCACTACGGAGGGCGCTGCGGCATACTACCGCTTGGTTGAGAATGACTACCTCACGGGTAACTATGCGCGTGCCGAGGAGCGTGTGTACTCTCTCACGGAGTGTGGCTCGATGTATTGGCAGGCGAAGATATACCTCGTGCTTGGCGATGTTATGGTCAAGATGAACAATACGTTCCAGGCTCGTGCCACATACCAGAGCATCGTGGATGGCTACTCGCCAAAGGATGACGGTATTGTCGAGGAGGCTAAGCAGCGTATTGCGGCATTGCCAAAGTAGTGTTAACCAATGATTTACTTAGATATTATGAGATACCTGAAACATATTACCATATTTCTCATTTCGTGTGCTATCGTTGCGCCACTCGGCCTCTCGGCACAGGAGCATAAGCGTGTGGAGGTGACAACGATATACACCCCCGAGATTGCCACGGCTACGAAACTCGATGTTCCTGCTACTATTGCCGAGAACAACGAGATGGAGCCCGATATCGTCTACAACGTATACCCCGATACCTGGCAGATAAAACTCCAAGACCATAACTTCAAGCCCGCAACGGCAAGTTATTGGGACTATAGCCGTTCGGAGCACTTCTACACACGCCTGGCATCGGGATATCCTTTGGTGTCGGATGGCGCGTTTAGGTTTATGACGCAGAATGTGCGTATGGGATATTTCGGTGTTGGCATCGACCACGATGGCAACTTTTCGCAGCGTCGGAACGATGCTGGCGTGGTGCGCTCTATTGCCGATAGTTATGATATGCGCAATAGAGTATCGGTAAATGGCGGTGTTGTCACAGGTAAGCAGACCTTCGAGGCCGCCCTCACCTACGACTGCGACTTCTATAACCGCTATGCAGTGCTTAACAACCCTTCGCGCGACCTCTTCCACGATGCCGATGCTACGTTGCGCTATGGCGATAGTTTCGCCGATTTGTCGCGCCTGAACTTCTGCGTTGAGGCTCGTGGTGGCTTCTGGAACCATATGCCTTTGTCGGAGGGTAATGCCTTTGCATCTGTGTCGGAGTTCAATGCTGGTGGTGCTGTGCGCCTGAAGCGTGATTTCCACGATAATGTCATAGGTCTCGACTTGGAGTATGATATGTGGCAGAGTACATCCACAGCCTATCGTGATATGCGCTTCGGAGGCTCGGTGCAGTATGCTCGCGATTTCGATATCGTGAAGGTGGATGCTGCGGTGGGATACCTATACGACAGGGTGCGTAACCACGATAAGGCGTCGCACTTTGTATTGCCACGCCTGCGCCTCGACTTCGATTTTGGTCTCGATGCGTTGCAGCCATATGTCGATGTAAACACCACAGTGTCGCAGAATAGCACTGCGCAGTTGTTCGAGATAAATCCGTTTATAGATTACTTACACGCATCAGAGGCTCTGCTTGAGATGCCTAACACACGCAGTTACAACCTCTCTATAGGTGTTGCCGGTGTTGCCTTCTCATCGAAGTTGGCATACAGGGCATACTTCGGTGCTAACTTTATGCACAACCAGGTGTTGTGGTATATCAACGAGGTGGGCACGTTTGGTGTTGCAACCACCGACAACAACCGCCTATTCTTCGGTGCGGAGGTGGAGTACCGCCCTGTGGGAGGTCTTAGCATCGGCGCTAAGTTTGCTGCGCACGGCGATAACTCTAAGGGTGAGTATGTTGTTAGCGATGCGCGTATGCGTGGCTCGGTGGATGTGGAGTATAACATCAAGCGCTGGAAGTTCTACGCTAAGGGTGAACTCCTCGGTAAGCGTCGCTGGTCGGCAATCGCGGAGGAGGGTATCAACTACGAGGCCTTCGTAGCACCTACAATCTTCGACCTCGGCGTGGGCATCAGTTTCCGCGCCTCAAATAGAGTTGAGATATTCATCGATGGTTGTAACCTCCTTAATCAGAGTATCTACGATTATGCCTACTACTATCGCAATGGCATTGGCGGTATGGCTGGTGTAAAGATTGAGTTTTAGTGTGTTATGAGCAGAAATAGTATTAAACCCTCGGCATTACGTCTGCCCTCGTTTGGCGAAATAGTGCGTAAGATACTCCATCGCCCACAGCAGATATCTACCTCCAACGCTATGTTGTGGGGTATTGTGTGGCTCATAGTGGGTGCTATCGCAGGATGGCACTACGACATTATCCCTGCCACACTCTTCAGTTACACCTGGGGTCATATCTCGCTCTTCGGACAGGTTAGGATGGCAATATTCTTAGGACTTTGCTCCTCGCTTATCTTTGCCTTCACGTCATTCCGCTTTGGCACAACGTCGTTTGTAGATGTCGTGGCGCGTATGCTTTATGCTCGCTCACCACTGACGCTTTTGATGTTATTGGGTGTTGTTGGCGATAGGGTAGCATTCTCGACCTTTGCAACAAACCCTCTTGTGGCGTACGGGCAAGCACCACAGATGTCGGTAGTGATGACTGTGGTAACGGCGCTTATTATGATTTGGTATCTCTACTGGAGTTATACGGCATACCGCAGTGTTATGAATGTCGAGAAGTGGGGACGCTTTGGAGTGCTGAAACTATATATCGCAATACTTGTGATATCGTTTGTTGTTTCGGTAGTTCAGCTATAGGCATAAAAAAAGGGTAAGCTACTTATATCGCACCGCTACAACCGCATACCCTTGCTCGATTCCTCGCCTGGGGGGGTTCTGCAGGAGCTGGTCGTATAAGACTTACCCGAGTGCAAAAGTACAAAAAAATTGTATCTTTGCAAATAAATTTTGAAAAAATGAAGAAGAAAATTATTGTAATACTACTTGTTCTCGCTGCTACAGTGGGAGTTACGGGCGTTTGGATGTATCAAATGTTTTTTGGCCCAGCAGTCGAAAA
Organism: Alistipes sp.; assembly: GCA_017380955.1. Taxonomy (GTDB): domain Bacteria; phylum Bacteroidota; class Bacteroidia; order Bacteroidales; family Rikenellaceae; genus Alistipes. The sequence goes on along the minus strand of JAFOCZ010000163.1, from coordinate 2,805 downwards.
TCGCTTTACTGTGATACTTCGCGAGGGTGAGACCTACGAGGAGATGACCGAAAAGGTGAAGTCGTCGTTGCTCTATCGTTGGTCTTTTGACATCTATGCCAAGCGCATAAACCTCGACCGTGGCATCGAGGCTGGCAAGTATACCTTTGATGAGGGTATGAATGTGGTGCAGGTGGCGCGCATCCTAAAGTTTGGCTCGGATAATAGCGTGCGTCTCACGATAAACAATGCCCGCACACCCGAGATTTTGGCTGGTAAAATCGCACGACAGATAGATGCCGACTCTTTGGCGGTGCTCTCGGCATTGCGTGATAAGGCGCTTATGAAAGACCTTGGCTTTAAGAGTGCCGAGGCTATGTTCTCTATCTTTCTGCCAAATACATATGAGGTATATCGCAACATCACTCCCGAGGCTTTGGTGCGCAAACTAAAGGCCGAGTCCGATAAGTTCTGGGCATCTGCAAAGCGTCAGGAGCAACTCGAGAGATTGGGTCTTACGCCATATGAGGTTATGACGCTTGCATCTATAGTCCACGAGGAGACCAATGCCAAGGAGGAGATGGCGCGTGTGGCAGGAGTATATGTCAACCGCCTAAAGATTGATATGCCACTTCAGGCAGACCCTACGCTAAAGTATGCCGCAGGAGACTTCTCCATAAAGCGTGTACTCGACAAGCATAAGGAGATAGACTCGCCATATAACACCTATATGTATCGTGGTCTTCCCCCTACGCCTATCGCAATGCCCGATATGGCAGCCATAGAGGGTGTTCTCAACTACGAGAATCACGACTACCTATACTTCTGTGCGCGTCCCGAGATGGATGGTCGTCACAACTTTGCGAAGAGCCTCGCAGAGCATAACCGCAATGCTCAGGCATATCACCGTGCCCTGAACAAGATGAATATACGATAATAAACTGTAGAAATATGAATAAGGAATTTTGGTATGATGTGATGCGCTCGGGAGCAATCCTGGGTATTATTATGGCGGCATCACGAATCTTCGAGCGTTATGTGTTGTTCTTCAGCGATATGCCGCTCTCAACATTGTCGATACTCTATCTCGGTGAGACCGTCATCGCCTGTGTGGTGTTCATATGGCTGTTGTTGCGCTTCTCGCGCCGTCGTGCTGCGGCGTGTGACCCACAGGTGGGCTACTCCTATGGTATGGCTATGTCGTATATCCTCCTGGTGTCGATGTTTGCGGGTGTCATCGTAGGCGCTGGCGATACCATCTTCACCTCGGCAATGGGCTATGACAACTATGTGGCGGGCGTTATGTCTCGCATCGAGGATATGAGGGAGTTGTATGGTGGTATGGGTGTTTCGGCTTCGGACCTCAAGATTTTCGATGACTTCGCTCACGCTATGCGCACCTCTACGCCACCCACTATGCTTGCCAATGTATTCTCAGCATTCAACAACTATATTCTCTTTGGTGCTCTTCCGGGCTTTGTCATCGCAGGTGTGGTGTCACGCAAACCCGAGTACCGCGAGATGGAGTTCTAATATATGTAAAGTATGGATAAAGGTTTAGATATATCTGTCGTAGTACCTCTGTACAACGAGGCGGAGTCGTTACCCGAACTTGTGGCGTGGATAGACCGCGTGGCGCAGAAGAATAGCCTCTCGTACGAGATTATTATGGTCGACGATGGCTCTACGGATGAGTCGTGGGCGGTAGTCCAAAGTCTCAAGGAGCAGTATTCGGCTATTCGTGCCATCAGTTTTATGCGTAACTATGGCAAGTCGGCAGCCCTGTATTGTGGTTTCGAGATGGCCGATGGCGAGGTGGTATTCACTATGGATGCCGATTTGCAGGACTCTCCGGATGAGATTCCCGAGATGCGCCGTATGATTTTGGAGGATGGTTACGACCTTGTGTCGGGATGGAAGCGCAAGCGTTATGACCCTGTCGGCAAGCGCTGGCCCAGTAAGTTCTTCAACCTCACGGCGCGTTTGATGTCGGGCATAAAACTCCACGACTTCAACTGCGGACTCAAGGCCTATCGCCGTAAGGTTGTCAAGAGCATCGAGGTATATGGCGAGATGCATCGTTATATCCCTATTTTGGCGAAAAACGCAGGTTTCAAGCGTATTGGCGAGAAGGTTGTCGAGCATCAGGAGCGTAAGTATGGCGTCTCGAAATTTGGTATGGAGCGTATGATAAAGGGTTATCTCGACCTAATCTCCATCACCTTTATGTCGCACTTCGGACGCTCGCCAATGTACCTCTTTGGAGGTCTTGGCACGCTGATGTTCCTCTTTGGTGGCATCACCGCGGTGTGGATTATCATTGACAAGATATACTCGCAGCATAGTGGTCTTGTGTGGCGCGGAGTTACTGAGCAGCCTATGTTCTACCTGGCGCTCCTGGCCATAGTGCTCGGCGTGCAGTTGTTCCTCGCAGGATTCTTGGGCGAGATGATAAACCGCCGTGCTACGGAGCGTAACCACTACCTTATAGACAAAAGAATTGAAAAATAATTTAAAACGTAAATAACTATGATTCAGCGTATTCAGTCACTCTATCTCTTACTTGCTGTGGCGCTTATGAGCGTCACGCTATTTGCCCCTATCGCAACCTTTGTTGTCGACAGTGGCGAGGTCTTCAACCTCACGGCATTCTCGCTAAAGAGCGAGTTGCAGTCGCAGTCGGCATTGTGGATGGGTATCCTTCTCTCGCTTGCTACGGTGTTGCCTTTGGTGACTATCTTCTTCTTCAAGAATCGTATGCTTCAGGTGCGTTTGTGCGCAGTGGAGATTGTGTTGCTCCTCGGTTGCTTGGTGTTTATGGCTATC
>JAFOCZ010000017.1 GCA_017380955.1 Alistipes sp. | reverse complement strand
TAATATTGATTGTCTACGGAGTATGAAAGTATATAAGTTTGGAGGTGCCTCGGTTAAGGATGCCGCAGGCGTGAGAAATCTTCTTGATATTGTAACTGGCGAGAGCGACCTCTTTATCATCGTCTCGGCGATGGGTAAGACCACAAACGCCCTCGAGGGTGTCTTTGCCGCTATGCAGGAGGGTAACGAGGCTTTAGCATTGGAGCGCATAGACCTCAGTTATGCCTACCACCGTGGCATCATCGACGACCTTATGGGTGCGGATATAACCATCGGACAGGTGGATATCCTCTTTGAGCAGTTGCGCAACATAGTTCGCAACACCATCTACCGTGCCTCGGATGCTGAGTTATGGTACGACACCATCGTGGCATTTGGCGAGTTGGTATCTACGACCATCGTCTCGAACTTCCTCAACGGCCACGGCGTTAAGAATAAGTGGATAGATATGCGTCGCGCGTTCCTCACCGAGCAGCGACATAAGGATGCTAATGTGAACATCGAGGCCACCACGGTGCGCCTAAAGCGCGAGATGAAGAGTTGCGACTGCACGGTGTTCGTGGGTCAGGGCTTCATAGGTGGTGCTCCAGATGGCACTACTACGACTCTCGGTCGTGAGGGCTCGGACTACTCCGCAGCCATCGTTGCCCACGTCCTCGATGCTGAATCTATGAGCGTGTGGAAGGATGTGGATGGCATCCTCAATGCCGACCCCAAGGTGTTCCCCGACGCACGAAAGATAGAGCGCCTGAACTACACCGACACCATAGAGATGGCATATAGCGGTGCGCAGATCATCCACCCCAAGACCATAAAGCCTCTGGAGGCTAAGCGCATACCTCTCTACGTGCGTCCTTTTGGCAATAAGCAGGCACCAGGCTCGGTCATCACCGCAGATGTGGAGCGTGCCTACGAGCCTATTATGATTCAGAAGAGCCAGGTATTGCTAAACCTCCACTCTCGAGATTTGTCGTTTGTCCTCGAGGAGAAACTCGCCAAGGTCTTCACAACTCTCGACAGCCATCGCATACGCATCAACCTTGTGCATAACTCTGCGGTAAACCTCTACCTCGCCATCGATGCTTCGTGGCATATCGACGAGGCGGTTATGGAGTTGCAGGCCGAGGGCTTCGACGTGGAGAAGATGGAGGACTTGGAGATGGTCACCATACGCTACTACACCGAGGAGTTGTATCAGCAGTATGCTATGGATAAGCGTATTATCATCAAGCAGACTACACCCCACTCCTTGCGTTTTGTAAGGACTAAGTAACCGAAACAAATTACACAATACGAAAAAAGGTGACCGCGTGGTCACCTTTTATTGTTTATATATCAGCCGTTTAGAACGCCGCAAGCACAATACCCGATACTGGCGCAACTGCTATCTTGCCATCCTTGGCATCGTAGCGACCAATGCCTCGAGGCTCTACCACCTCGCCATCGCAAATCCACTTATACTCACCCTCGGGAATTGCGAACTCCACAGCCTCACGCGAGCCATTCATAAGCACTACGATGCGCTTTGCCAAATCTATACCATCGAGGTTATCGAGAACAAAACCTACGGCAGCCTCGTTGTCTGTGTCTATGAACGAGAGATGCTCACGCACCGCCTCGGCACTTCCCAATGCAAAGGCTGGGTGTGCCTTACGCATAGCGATAAGACCCTTATGATACTCCACAAGGTTGGCATTCTCGCTCTTGAGAGCCCAGTCTATAGCGTTGTACTTATCGGGGAGGTTATAGGTGTTCTTCTCGCCAAGTTTCGAGCGATACATCTCCTCACCAGCAAAGATAAATGGTATACCCTGCGAAGTGAAGACTCCGAGATGTGCCAGGCGCACCATCTGCTGCAACTCCTCGCGCGACGCATCGGGAGATATATGCTCCAGACGGTCACGAAGGTTGTGGTCGTCGTGGCACGCCACATAACTGATATGCTGCGCTGGGGATGCTGTCCACGCCGCCTCACGGTACTCTACCTCGGGGTGCTCGACACCACCTACGATGCCAAACTTAACACCCTCCTTATTGCCCTCAACGCCGTGGATGAAGCCACCCTTAGAGAGATCCAACGTGCCACGCAGCGCATCGCGAATATCATCGGAGAAGGCTGCAACGCCAGGCATACGATAGGTATAGCGCTTGAAGGCCAACTTATCCTCGTCGTAGAGTGGTGCTTGTGCTGCCCAGCCCTCGCCGTAGAGGAGGATATCGGGATTCAGAGCCTCGAGGCGCTGACGGATGAGATTCATAGTCTCGATGTCGTGAATAGCCATAAGGTCGAAGCGGAAGCCGTCGATATGGTACTCCTTAACCCAATACTCCAACGACTCTACCATATACTTGCGCATCATAGGGCGCTCGCTGGCGGTCTCGTTACCACATCCCGAGCCATCGGCAAATGTGCCATCCTCGCGCATACGGTAGAAATATCCCGGTACGGTCAACTCAAAGCCGCAATTCTCCGCCGTTGTGGTGTGGTTGTATACCACATCCAACACCACTGACAACCCTGCGTCGTGCATAGCCTTCACCAAGGTCTTCAACTCACGGATGCGGACCTCGGGGGTTGCCGGGTCTGTGGAGTATGTACCCTCGGGGGCGTTGTAGTTCTTAGGCTCATAGCCCCAGTTATACTGATCCGTAGGCTTGGACTCATCTATAGAACCAAAGTCGGCTGTAGGGAGCAGATGCACGTGTGTGACACCCATCTCCACAAGGTGGTCGATGCCCGTTGCAAGACCCTCCTTAGAGCGTGTACCGCGCTCCGCCATACCTATATATTTACCAGGGTGGCTGCTGCCTGCCGATGCGTGAGCCGTCATATCACGATAGTGCATCTCATAGATTACAATCTCCGAAGGCTGCACCTTACGAGCCTTATCCTCGCTCCAACCCTCGGGGTCGGTATCGCGCATATCGATGATAGCACCACGGTTGCCATTTACGTCGAGAGCCTTTGCGAAGATTCCCGCAGTCTCCTTCAGCGCCTTGCCATCGCGCGTTACGCGGAATGCGTAGTAGAGACCCTTGTGGTCACCCTCCGCAGCACCACGCCAAAGACCCTTTTCGGCTGCCACAAGGTCGAACTCCTCGACTATGGCATCGCCATTGTATAGCACCACCTCCACACGCTCGGCATCGGGACTCCACAACTCAAACTCTGTTCTTTCGGCCGAATATGCCATCTCGCAGATTGGTGTAGTAGGGATGTTTGTCTCGTGCTCTGCGGCCTCCTCCGAGGCACAGGCTACGGTTGCTGCTGCGGCAACGATTGCCGCACCACGTTTCAAGAAGTTTTTGATGTTCATATGTGTAAGATTTTGTGAGAACAATTTTCACAAATATACGAAATTAAATGTGTTTTCAGCACTATATCGCCACATATTTAACAATTTATTGTTAGAAACTCAGCAGTATATACTACCCTACCACAACAAATTTTAATTTTTGGTTAGACGGTAGTAAACATCCCACAAGGAATTTCTTGTCAGAAGTCGTGAGATGTAGTGTATCGCAATAAAAAGTCACATAGGATAGTACAAAACGTACAGCCTATGTGACTTTATTGTTGGGATATGCCGCAGAAGCGGCTTATCACACGAAATTCAATTACTCGATGCCAAGTTCTTTCTTGACTAATGGAGTGATGTCTGTGAGAGACTCTGAGTTAAAGTATGCGAGACCTGCAGCACTTGGCTGGTCACCGGTAGTGCTGAATACGGCGATGTAGCCACCGGCTACAGATACCTTCTTAACAG
>JAFOCZ010000162.1 GCA_017380955.1 Alistipes sp. | reverse complement strand
TTTTTGATTTTAGAGGAGCAGATTTGTTCTATCGTAATAAAAAATATCGTGGGATAGTACTTGACGTACAGCCCACGATATTTTGTTTAGGATAGGACGAAGATGCCCTATATAAATCGAAAACTAATTGCACTTGGAATAACCACACGCCATACAAGTCAAACAACCATTCTGGTATGCCATATTCTCCTGACCACACTGTGGACAGCGACCCTTGCCGCGTGTACCATTCTTGATGTACTGCTTGAGGGCACGCTCCACACCATTCTTCCAGGTGTTGATAGTCTCAGAGTCGAGGTGGAGACCATCTACGAGTTGCACTACCTTGTCGATAGGCATACCGTAGCGTAGAACACCAGAGATAAGTTTAGCGTAGTTCCAGAACTCCTCGTCGAAGAGACGTGAGATACCACCGATGGTGTTGATATATCCATAACGATCCTGGTACTGGAAGTCGTAACGCTTGGTGCCGTTAGCCTCGGTAACCTTGAGGATGTTACCGTGGGTGATGGTCTTAGGGATGTACATAGCATCCTCCTCAATCTTACCTGTGAAGATCTCGTAAGGGCGGTCATCCTGCTTACCTACGAAGGCAATCCAATCCTCCTTGCCGTTCTTGAAACGCACGATGTCGGCAGGTATAGACTCTGGGCGACGCATAGTGCCAACATCTGAGCAACTCTTCTTCTTGCCATCCTTAGACTTAACATCGAGCAATACGCCATCGCGGCAGCCATCACGGTATACTGTGATACCCTTACATCCCGACTCCCACGCTGTGCGGTATACATCGGCAACAAGAGCCTCGGTAACCTCGTTAGGGAGGTTTACGGTAACAGAGATAGAGTGGTCTACCCACTTCTGGATAGCACCCTGCATCTTAACCTTAGCAACCCAGTCGATGTCGTTTGCTGTGGCGTGGTAGTATGGCGATGCCTTGAGCCACTTGTCGAGTTCTGCGTCAGAGATATTCTGCAACTTTGTGGTGTCGTAGCCGTTAATCTCCAACCACTTTACGAACTGGTGGTGGAAGACGTAATACTCTATGAACTTCTCGCCAGTCTCATCCACAAACGTAGCATTCTGATCCTTATCCGAAGGGTTAATCTTACGACGACGCTTGTACACAGGGCGGAACACAGGCTCGATACCCGATGTAGTCTGCGACATAAGGGATGTAGTACCTGTAGGTGCGATGGTGAGCATAGCGATGTTACGACGACCATACTTCTTCATCTCGTCGCGCAACTCTGGCGCTGCCTCGCAGATACGCTCTATCATAGGGTTACCCTGCTCCTTCTCGAAGTTGTATACGCCAAACGCACCACGCTCCTTAGCCATAGTAACAGAGGCGCGGTATGCCTCCACTGCCAAGGTCTTGTGTACGTTTACGGCAAAGTCGATAGCCTCCTCAGAGCCATAGCGCAAGCCGAGAGCAGCGAGCATATCACCCTCAGCGGTGATACCAAGACCTGTACGACGACCCTTGAGAGCCATAGTACGAATCTTATGCCACAACTCCAACTCCACACGACGCACATCGTCATCCTCAGGGTCTGAGGCAATCTTAGAGATGATGAGGTCTACCTTCTCGAGTTCGAGGTCGATGATATCATCCATAAGGCGCATAGCCTTTGCCACGTGGCTCTTGAACAAGTCGAAGTTGAACTTAGCATCCTTGGTGAAAGGTGCCTCAACATAACTCAAGAGGTTGAGCGCCAACAAACGGCAACTATCGTAAGGGCAGAGAGGAATCTCGCCACAAGGGTTTGTAGATACTGTGCGGAAGCCCTCATCGGCATAGCAATCGGGCACACTCTCGCGGATGATGGTATCCCAGAACAACACACCAGGCTCTGCAGACTTCCAGGCGTTGTAGATAATCTTATCCCACAACTTCTTGGCATCTATCTGGCGAGTAACAACAGGGTTCTCAACACCAATTGGGAACTGCTGTGTATATGGCTCACCAGCAACTGCCGCGCGCATAAACTCATCGTCAATCTTGATAGATACGTTAGCGCCGGTAACCTTGCCGGTGTCTACCTTAGCATCGATGAAGTGCTCGGCATCTGGGTGCTTGATAAGCAACGAGAGCATCAACGCACCACGACGACCATCCTGCGCCACCTCGCGTGTAGAGTTTGAGTAACGCTCCATAAAAGGCACGATACCTGTAGAGGTGAGGGCAGAGTTAAGTACTGGGCTGCCTGTAGGACGGATGTGCGAGAGGTCGTGACCTACGCCACCACGACGCTTCATAAGTTGCACCTGCTCCTCGTCCATACGGAAGATACCGCCGTAAGAGTCGGCAGGATTCTTGTGACCGATAACGAAGCAGTTAGAGAGTGATGCCACCTGAAGGTTGTTGCCGATACCTGTCATCGGACCACCCTGTGGAATCACATAGCGGAAGTGGTCGAGCAATGCGAAGATCTCATCCTCAGCAAGACCGTTAGGATAGTTTGCCTCGATACGCGCCAACTCCTTAGCGATACGATGGTGCATATCCTCAGGGGTCGTCTCATATACGTTGCCGAAAGAGTCCTTCAAGGCATATTTGCTCACCCACACCTGTGCAGCGAGTTCATCACCCTGGAAATACTCCTTCGAAGCGGCTACAGCATCCTCATACGCCACCGTAGTAAGTTGCTCTGTGTTAGACTTTTGACTCATTGTTATATATTTTTATTGTTATTATTTTCCAAATAATAATATGGTGTGCCCTACTTTGCTCATCTAATTAGGCTAATTCAGGCATACAAAATTCGTGATTTTTTATGGGATATCCCAATTTTAGCAACTATATTTTTTCGACACTTTATTCACAAAAAACAAAAACGTGCGCCATACATATCTCTGGCGCACATCTTCGAAATTTTGTGGTTTTCTATCGTGTTTTTGTCGTTATTCGAATAACGCCCCTAAACATCCACACACCACATAATCCCGCCACAGCGCCCAGGAGTGCCCCCAGCAGGATATCCTGAGGGAAGTGACACGCAAGGTAGATACGCGAGTAGCATATGAGTATCGCCACAAAAATCATCAGCGGCGTAAACCACCTCTTGGCAACGGCATAGATACCTATGATGGTTATCGCCACGATGGTTGCCGTATGTGCCGACACAGTGCCGTTGACATAACTTGTATAGTATCCGTTAGTCGCAAAGTCCAGACCCTCGCTATGCATAGGGCGCAGACGCACCGGGAACTCGGGGAGCAGGTTTGCAAGGATACCCTGATGCTTAAAGACTCCCGCCACGATATCCGCAAGACCTATTGCCGCACCCATCGCCACAAGTAGCGCCACAACACCACGCCAGCCACAACGACGCCATACCATATATATAATAAGTATGTATAGCGGTATCCACATCTTGATACCCGAGATGGCCGTCATAGCGCCATCCAACCACTCTGGGCCGTCGAAGTTCAATACCTCGAAAAGTCCCCAATCCCACCTGATATCGTTCATCTTCGCTTAGTTTAAAATGCTGCATATATAGGTAATCCTGCCGCAGCACCAGCCTCCGCAGCAAGGAGCATATTGCACTGCACGACCATCCATATAGCAACAACCATTAACAACCACTGTCCCACAAAGCCACTGCGCACCACACCACGACGCAGCGCCTCATCCGCACGGCGTGGCAACATATGCAACAGATAGCCTATGGCCATAAGCACAAACACCACACCCGACTTCTCAACCATAGGCACTACATCCGCCCACGAGAAGTTATACGCAATGTTGTGGAGCATAGCACCCACAACGGTCATATCCTTTGCCGTAAACAACAGCCATCCGAATGCCACGAGGTGAAAGGTAAACACCGTAGCCACCACCCTCCACACAGGCTTCATATCGCTACCCAAGGTCTTTGCGCCAGGGATAACCTTCAGCCACACCTTATGCAGTGCGAGAGCCACGCCGTGCAGCAATCCCCACGCCATAAATGTCAACCCCACGCCGTGCCACAATCCTCCGAGGAACATTGTGATGATGAGGTTTAAGTATGTGCGGAAAGCACCCTTGCGGTTACCTCCCAACGAGATATAGAGGTAATCCTTGAGCCACGTCGAGAGCGAGATATGCCATCTGCGCCAAAACTCTGTGATGGTAGCAGAGTGGTAGGGAGCATCGAAGTTATCGGGGAGTCGGAAACCCATCATAAGCGCCACACCCTGTGCAATGTCGGAGTATCCCGAGAAGTCGCAATATATCTGCAACGTAAAGCCGTAGATAGCCATAAGCGCCACAACACCGCCATCGCCCATCTCGCCGGCGAAGGCTGGGGCTACGAACAACACGCCTATGCTCTTGGCGATGATGGCATACTTGACAACACCTCCCGCTATGAGCGACACCGCACGTCCGAAATCCTCACGCGACACCACTACCCTCTCGGCCTCTATCTGCGGTATAAACTCACGAGCCTTGACCAACGGACCGAGGAACATCTTCGGGAAGAAGGACAACATAAAGAGGTAGTCCGAAAAGCGAGTGAGAGGCCTTATTACGCCTCGCGATATATCGACAACATAGGCTATAGACTGAAACACAAAGAACGACACACCGGCAGGCACCACAACACTCTGCCAGTCGAGTGTTCCCGAGCCATAGAGGTCGTTGACAACACCCACGAAGAAGTTTGTAGCCTTGAAATATACAAGTATCGCAACGTTGATAACCACACTGAGCGCCACAAGAGCCTTCGCGGAGCAACCCTCCTCCACACGGCGCGACACACCACGCCCTATAAGGAAGTCGCTGACCGCCACAAAGAGCAGCAGCAAGATGTATACACCCGATAGTTTGTAGTAGAAGTATAACGAGAAGAGCACAACGTACAAAGTACGCAAGCGTGCCTTGCCACGCAACACTACATAGCCGATGCCAAAGATAAGGAAGGCCACCAGGAAGAAGCCTGTGGTGAGGGTCAATGGCGACGACTCATCGTAGCGAAGCAACGCCAACAGACGCTCTACACTATCGCCGTCGAAGGCAAAAAGTGTTGCAATAGCGCTATTTAACCACTCCATAACCATCTCTCACACTATTTATAATCCTCAACGTATGGAGCGACGCCACCGACACTAAGGTCGAAGGTGTGCAACGATGTTGGTTCTTCGGGCATCACTATTGTTGCTCGGCGCTTTGCCTCCTCGGCCTCTGCCTCACGGCGCTCGAGAAGTGCACATACTGGCTCTATGATGGCGTATGCCAACTGCTGGGCGATGCGTCTTCCACCCTGGAAGTTGATATGCGTATAATCCTTTGCTGCCCAGCCATTTGCCACAAACTTAGGCATACCGCCCATCTCTGCCATAGCACGCGACGTATTCCAGAACGACACATTTGTGCTATC
>JAFOCZ010000161.1 GCA_017380955.1 Alistipes sp. | reverse complement strand
GGCTGTGTCATAATCTCCACCGATGTAGAGCCGATGCTCATAAGATTGGTTGTGATGCCTGCCTCCGATGTAGGCTTGCGAAGGGTCTTGAACTCCTCGGTGTAGATCTTGCCTGTGATGTTCTTCTGGCTGTCGCACTGCGCAGCGATAACATAGTACTCGCTATCCTCGCGCATACGCATCTCGTAGATGCCATACGAGCCACCATCATACCACTCAACTGTCAATGGACCATTCTCAGCGATACCGATACCGGCAGTCTGGATGTACGACTCAGGGCTCTGACCATAATACTCCAACGATGCCTTGTCGATGCACTGGAAGATGATGCTGCCAGGGATGTTGATGGTAAAGGTGGCGTTGTCGTAGCCCACGTTATCGATTGTAATAGGGTTATCTTCGCCATCGTCAGGCGTTTTGAATGTGAGTTTCTTAGGGTCGCTCAACGTGCCGCCATTCGTAGCGCGAAGCACTGCGAAGAGTGTGTAGGAAGTGTTGTCGTTGAGTTTCTCGATGGTGATTGTCGCCTTATCCTCAACGGCTGCAGTGTTGTGTGTGAACAACTCATCGAAAGATGGAGCCTTGTAGCCCTCGGCAACTACAGCATAGCCAAGTTCACCAGCCGCAGTAGTTGTAACCTCGAAGGTGAATGTGTTAGCCGTAACCTCGCTCTCGGTGAGGGTAATCTCTGGCTTTGAGCCACCAGGATTTGGCTGTGGGTTTGGCTCAGGGTCGTTGCCTCCCTTCTGACATCCCACTGCACAGAAGACACTGATAAGTGCCCACAAGAATAGCATTTTTCTCATTGTGTAGATAGTTTTAAGTATTAATAATATTAGTTTCTAATTCTTTTATGTACACATTTATGCATAATACGCTACAAATATAATCAAAATATTTCTAACTACAAAAATATAATAGACTAAGGCCCGAGAATCAATAATCTTTCTCTATGCCTTAGTCTATTATTAACTGTTGATTATAAGACGCTTCTATCGCTTCAACTTGTTCAGGAATGATTTGTTTACAATCACCTTTACCTTGCGATGCTTGACGCGTAACTCCACGGGTGTGTGACCATACAACTCACCATCTACCTCCAGCGGTGTCTCGGGTGATGACTCTATGCGAATCTTCTTACCCTGGGCGTGTGTAACGTGACCTATGGAGTATATAGTGCCGTTGAACAACCTACGCAGACGGAATACCACGTGCCACCAGTGTACGGGGCGTATGATAGTCACGTCGAGGAGTCCGTCGTCGGCAACTGCCGATGGCAACTGCTGGATACCACCACCGTTGAACTTACCAACACCAATGGCGATGCTGAAGAGCAGGTCGTTGAAGACCAGCCTGTCGTCAATCCATATCTTCGCACCTGTAGCCTTGTGCGAGAAGAATGCCCTCACCAGGCACCACAGATATCCTCCCTTGCCAAACTTATCCTTGGCATTGCTGGTCAGCGTGCGTTTGATAACCGCAGCGTCGAAGCCCAATCCCGCCACATTTGCCATATGGCGTGTCTGGCTATACTTCGACTCCTCGTAGTCCACCTCGGCAACATCCTGCAGGAAGGTGTGACCCTCCTTTATGGCGCGTATCGCCTCGGAGTAGCGTGTCGGAATTCCGAACATACGAATCCAGTCGTTACCCGTGCCGGCAGATATCACCGCTATGGTCACCTCCGAGGGATCGACACGCTGCTGTATGAAGAGTCCGTTGACCACCTCGTGCAGTGTGCCGTCGCCACCCACTACGATGATGTTGCGATATCCCGAGTCTATGGCCTGCACCGTGAGTGCTGTGGCGTGATGCTTATGCTCGGTGAATACCGCCTCGTGGTGTATGTTATTGTCGCGTAGGAGTTTCGATATCAGTGGGAAGTCTGTCAATCCCTTTCCCGATCCCGAGGTGGGATTGACAACGACAAACCACTTAATATTGCTCACTGCATTATGCTGTTCCGCGTCCATTGGGGGTTGAATTAGCGATTGTTATGCCTTCTTTGGGGCATTGCGCAATGTATTGAGCAAGAAGTCGTAGAACTTCTCTACCGATGCGATGTTCACCTTCTCATCTGGAGAGTGTGGGTAGCAGATGGTAGGACCGAACGAGATCATATCCATACCTGGGTACTTAGCGCCGATGATACCGCACTCCAAACCTGCGTGGATAGCAGTTACCGATGGCTTAACACCATAGAGTCTCTCGTATGACTCGAGCATAGTGTGCAAGATTGGAGACTTCATATTTGGATTCCAGCCGCTGTAAGAGCCTGACAACTCCACGTTAGCACCTGCCAACTCAAATACTGAAGAGATAGCGCCTGCCAACTCTGCCTTCTCAGTGTCTACTGATGAGCGCAACAAGCACTTAACCTCGATAGTAGAGCCGTTAGAGACCACGATAGCCAAGTTCGAAGATGTCTGCACCAGGTTCTCCATAGCGATAGACATACGCTGTACACCGTTAGGACAGCCACAGACAGCACGGATAAGGCTGTGTGACTCGAGGTGTGGGATGATAGCCTTAGG
>JAFOCZ010000160.1 GCA_017380955.1 Alistipes sp. | reverse complement strand
CTGGAATGTTACAGCGTTGCTCTCTGTTATGCTTGCCGTTATGAACTTATTGCCTATTCCGGTGCTTGATGGTGGTCACGTGTTGTTCACCCTTTGGGAGATTATCACACGCCGCAAGCCAAGTGAGAAGTTTATGAGCATCGCGCAGAACATCGGTTTCTACATCCTTATGGCGTTGCTTCTCTACGCCAACGGCAGCGACATCCTGCGACTGTTCAGTTAACCGAAGGGGCACTCATTAAATTAAGACTTTTATGTCTAAGGTCAAACGAGCATACTTCTGTAGCGACTGTGGTAATGAGACCACAAAGTGGATGGGTAAGTGTCCCGCCTGTGGAGCGTGGAACACCATCTCGGAGCATATCGTGGCGCGTGAGTCGTCGTCGGTAGCATCACGTGTGGCATCTGTGCCAAAGTCCGAGCCACGCAAGGTGCAGGATATCGAGGAGGGCACTACAGTGCGCATAGACATCGGCAACAAGGAGGTAAACCGCGTGTTGGGCGGTGGTCTTGTACCGGGCTCGCTGATACTACTGGGTGGTGAGCCGGGTATTGGTAAGTCTACGCTATCGTTGCAATTGGCGCTTACGGAGAACTCGCTCAAGACCCTCTATGTGTCGGGCGAGGAGTCGGCAGAGCAGATTAAGATGCGCGCTAACCGCATCGGCATCCGCAATACGGAGTGCACAGTGTTCACCGAGACGCTACTCGAGAATATCGTGGCGCAGATAGAGGAGACACACCCCGACGTGGTAATCATAGACTCTATACAGACTATGTCCACCGACCTTGTGGAGTCATCACCAGGCAGCGTGACGCAGATTCGTGAGTGTGCCGCGACGCTCCTGAAGGTTGCCAAGAGCAGCAACATCGCGATATTCATCATCGGACATATCACCAAGGATGGCTCTATAGCAGGTCCAAAGATTCTGGAGCACATCGTGGATGTGGTGTTGCAATTCGAGGGTGATGGCAACCACACCTACCGCATACTCCGAGGTCTCAAAAACCGTTTTGGCGCAACGTATGAGATTGGAGTCTTTGAGATGCGTGGCGATGGTCTGAGGGAGGTGGATAACCCCTCGGAGATACTTCTCACACACTACGACGAGCCACTGGCAGGATGTGCTGTGGGTGCTGCGGTGGATGGTCTACGTCCCTACCTCATCGAGGTGCAGGCACTGGTAAGTAATGCCGCATATGGCACACCACAGCGCTCTACAACAGGCTTCGACCAGCGACGTATGAATATGCTCCTTGCCGTTTTGGAGAAGCGTGTGGGTATGAAGATGTTCCAGAAGGATGTGTTCCTGAACTTCGCCGGCGGCTTCAAGATTTCGGATACTGGTATGGACTTGGCTGTTGTGGCGGCTATAATATCGTCGTACTACGACCGTGCGCTGATGGATGGTGTATGCTGTGCTGGTGAGATAGGACTCTCAGGCGAGGTACGTCCAGCGCCACGCACCGAGCAACGTATCACCGAGGCAGCACGCCTGGGTTTCAAGCGCATCGTGGTATCCTCCTTCGCACAAAAAAACCTCAAGCCACAAAAGGGCATTGAGGTAGTCTTCATCTCTCGCATCGAGGAGTTACCGAAGGCGCTGTTCTAATGAGGAGTGAGGAGTGAGTAATTAGTAATCCTGTCATCTCTGCGAGATGATTTTGAGATGGGTAGTTATAGGGAGAGATAGGGATTGATGGGGAACGCCCCATAACTACATATAACTACCCATAACTACCAAAAAAAACATTCCGTCATTCCGAGGAACGAAGTGACGTGGGAATCTCCTCCTAAGCGGTTTGAGATTGCCACGGCTTTTCAAGCCTCACAATGACGGATTTATTTATCGCCCATCAGGGCGACAAGATTACTAATTACTAATTAACCCATTACTAATTAGTTACACATACTCCAACTGCCACTCCAACTCTTCGGCAATCTTTGCCTTTGTGGGGCAGTCGGGCATATGCTCCAAAAGCGTGGGGATGCCCACCTTAACAGACTTATCGCGTGAGGCGACGTAGCACATAAGCGCCACAACTCCATTAGCAATATACACCGAGTTAGGATTTGCCTTAACAGCCTTCTCAGCGGCTATGAACGCCACCTCGGATGTGGTGCGGTCGTTGCGTGAGGCTGCCATAAGCGCGGCGTAGGCTATCATCTCGTTGCTCTCGGTGCTCCACACACCCATCAGCGAGTTTATATCGTAGATTTTTGACAACAACGCAAAGGCCAACTCCTCGGCCAACTCGGCATTGGCGATGCCACGTGACCAAAATGGGAACTCGTGGGTATCCAACTGCTTGGCATCGGCGATATGACAGGCGCAGAGTTTCAACTCACGCACCTGCTGCTGGTAGAGGTACTTCGCAAAGCCATAGTCCTGAGGCTCGTCGGCGACAATCTCACGGAGTGTGGCGATGCTAACGCCATAGTTTAGTCCATACTTCTGGTTATGCGTAGCCATACTCTCGGCAACAGCGCCATTCATCTGCTTACGCACACGCCCCAGGAGGGCTATCATTCGCTGTGTGTAGTCCATAGTCTGCTATCTTGGTTGTAGGAACATCACCGTTGCACCAAACTCATAGAGAGGCAAAATGCGGCGTGCAAGAATCTCGCCACCCAGCGCCACTGCAACATCGGCATTGTTGGCATAGCGGTATGCCACAGTGCCCTTGATATCGCTTGTGGGGTATGTCATCTCGGATGGTGTGATAGTCACAAAGATGATATCTCCCGAGAGGTCGTTGGTAGCCACAAGACCACGCTCGGCATTGAAACGCGCCACAACGGTTGTAGGCTGCTTCTCGCTGACGGCGATATAGTAACGCTCGGCAATGGTATCCACGCTGCGAACACCATAGAAGAGGTCGAGATACTGAGCCTCGAGGCGCGCAATCTCGCTGAGTGCGCTCTCCAAACCTGCGCCAAAGACACCATCGCCAAACTCGCCAGTGATAAGGTCGAGGCGTGCACGGCGCAACGCGAAAATCTGCTCCGCTGCATCCTTAGCCTGAGCCTCCACGTTACGCTCCACACCTGTGATGCGGTCTACAGGCAACGTCGTCTGCTCAACAATCGCAGGTGCGCTACCCTTGGGAGCATCACCCTCCACGACATATCGTGCAGGGTCGGCGATAAGAGCCACATCGGCACTCACAACACGATACTCTTCACGCTCCACAAGCGATGCTCGTGTACCGAGAAGTTTCTGTGCATAACGTGCATAGACACCCGGTGTGAAGACCTCGTGCTCCACGACAACATCTACGGCAAGCGTAGAGGTAGCCTCCGCAACAACAACATTGCCACTCTCCTTATAGGCTCCTATACGTTTCTTAACCACCTGCTGCGCCGAGGCATCGACACATATGGCAACAGCCGCCACAGCGACCAATAGTTTGAATATTCCCTTCATAATCTCTGTTTTTGTACAATTGGCAAAGATACGAAATAGTTTCGTAAATATTAAAAATTAAGGTAGAAATCCTGCGTCAGGGTGCGATATTGCTCGGTATAACGACCATCGCGGTGCTGTATGACAAGAGTGTCGCAGCGCGGCATAAGGGACTCGCTACACCTTTGGAACTCCATAAGCGTGCGCTTGGGTGCTCCACCCTCCACAGTCACCACATCCGTAAGTCTGCGCAACCACAACCTCTCGAAGGCTACCCTGCGGAACAACTGCGCACACTCCGTAGGCAGCACAACACTCAACCGACCACCATCCCTAAGCAGAGCCTCAGCCCTCTCCACGATATTTTCGTAGGTTAGCGTCGTGGCGTGGCGTGCTGTGCGGCGTGCCTCGTCGGGGGATTGCAGTGTCTCGGTGAAGAATGGCGGATTGGAGACTATATGGTCAAACTTCTCATCGGCGTGATACTCATTTACATCGCAGTGCAGAATCTCTATGCGCTCTGCCCACGCTGTATTTGCCACATTCCTACGCGCCTCCGCAACGGCATCCTCCACGATATCCACCGCCACGATGCGAGCCTCCGCATTACGCTGCGCAGCCATAATGGCTATAAGCCCCGTACCTGTACCCATATCGAGGATACGGCAATCCGATGCCACATCTGCCCACGCACCAAGAAGCACACCATCGGTGCCTATCTTCATCGCGGTATGCTCATCCTCTATCGTAAAGTGCTTAAACCGAAACATCGCTAATCGAACATATGTGAGATACCCACGCCAAAGAGCGAGTAGTCGTAGCGCACAGGGTCTTCGGCATTAAAAGTGCGGAGTGCGGAGGTCAACTCCTCGACACTCTTCCAGTCATCCTGCTTACGCTTTAATAGTCCGAGACTGCGTCCCATACGTCCTGTGTGGATATCAAGGGGCATATATAGTGCCGACATAGGAATATCACGCCACAGACCAAAGTCCACACCCCTATCGTCACGGCGCACCATCCACCTGAGATACATACACAACCTCTTGCACGCAGCACCCTTGTCTATGGATGACATATGCTTCTCGGAGTGTGGGTTGTGAGGCACGGAGTGGAACTCACGCCTAAAGGCTGAGAGCACCTTACGCATATCCTCGTGCTCGGCATACTGCGCCTCGAAGAATCCGCCTATGCTACCCCACTTGGTGAAGATATGGCGCAGGGCACGCACAAAATCCTGAAAATCCTCACCATTGAAGGTGCGGTGTACGTATGTTGCGAGAGTTGCTATATCCGCCTCCGAGGCGTTGAGCACAAAATCCTTAGGTGCGTTGTCCATATACCGCATCATACGGTGTGCGCTCTGCACTATGGCACGGCGGTTACCCCACGCTATGGTCGAGGCCAGGAGTCCCGAAATCTCGATATCCCCAGCATCGGTAAAGGAGTGGGGAACGCTGATAGGGTCAGCATCTATGAAACTCTCGTTGTTGAACTTATCGTGCAAAGTCTCGAGGAGTTCGAACATCTCCTCGTGACTCATATCGTTATATAATCTCTCCATCCTTCATAATAATTTTGCGGTCGGAGCCATCAGCCAGCGCACCATCGTGGGTGACGATGACAAAGGTCTGCCCCGTACGCTCACGCAACTCAAAGAAGAGGCGCTGTATCTCGGCACGGGTCTCAGAGTCGAGGTTTCCCGTAGGCTCGTCGGCAAGCACCACAGCAGGCTTATTCGCCAAGGCTCGGGCTATGGCCACACGCTGCTGCTCACCACCCGACAATGCCGAGGGCTTATGCTCGGCGCGGTGCGACATTGCCACCATTGCAAGTAACTCTCGGGCTCGGGTCTCGGCATCCTTGCGCTTCTCGCCCGCTATGAG